>NZ_SMJY01000221.1:0-9525 GCF_004348355.1 Micromonospora sp. KC721
CCGTACACCCGGGCGGTCGGGGCGGGGACGGCCGGCTGCTGGCCGTACACCCGGGCGGTCGGCGCGGGAGTCACGTCCGGCAGCCCGCCACCGGAGCGGTAGGTGGTCGGACCGGGGTTGCGCGGCAGCGGAACGGCCGGGTGGCCGGTGGTCTCCTCGACGCGCCGGCGGTCCCTGCGATTGACCCGGATCAGCAAGGCGATCAGCCCGACACCGACGACGACCAGGGCGACACCGAACCACATGATCATGGATCCTCCGGAGGACTCGACGGCAGCGGCGGTGGCCGGGCCGATGCGCGGGGCGGCGAGGACGGCCGGGGTCGGCACGTCCGTGGCGGCGACCGGGATGCTGGTCGCACTCGGGGTGTCGGTCACGGTGGACACCAGGCTCGCAGCAGGCGACGCGGCAGCACGCCCACCGACCCGGGAGGTGTCCGCGCCACGGCGGGTGAACCGTCCCGTCGCCGCCATCACCTCGCCGACCACCTCCAGCCGGCCCGCCACCGCGCCTGCGAAGAACGCGACCCGGACCTTGCGGCTCTTCCCTCTGCACAACGTCGGATCCGCCGGCGAGGTACGGGCGGCGACCACGCCACCCCCGCCGCCGGGCACGCACCCGTCGGTAGGCTTGCGCACCTCCGTCGGAACGCCGCCCGGAGAGCCGTCGGCGGTGATGCCCTCCGCCGCGCGCACCGTGCCCCTGTCCCCGGCGGCGTACGCGGGAGCCGCGCCGACGACCAGCAGGCCGCCCAGCAGTGCGCCCGCCACCAGGCGTGCCCCGTGCATCTGTCCACCTCACCGTCTGCCCACGGGTTCCTCACCGTCTCCCCGCGGGTCCGGCGGTCAGGTTACTACCGGGTCAGGGGGCACCCCGGTCATTGAACGCTCCACATGTGTGCCGCATTACCCTGCCGGCTTACCCCGGCGGACGTGGGCTGAAGCGCTCGCCGGGGTCGGACCCGGGCCGAGGCCCGACCCCGGAGCGGGTCGGGCCGACCCCGGAGCCAGTCGGACCGGCCTCAGAACCGGTCGGACCGGTTTCGACTCGGCTTGATCGACTCGGTTTGCCGAACATGGCGCGTTGCCCGGTGATGGACACCCCCATAGGCCGCATCTCGCGTGGCTCTACCGCGCTGACCGGTGGCGGTGGTCGCCGGCCGGGCCGGCGGCACCACGCCCGGCGCCGCGACCGGCGGCGGCGAGGGCCTCCCGACACAGCCGGTCGGCGGTCCGCGTTGTCTCCGGCAGCCGGTGGCGCGGGGTCAGGGCCAGCACCCGGTCGACGGCCTCGTCCAGCCCTGTCCGGTGCCCGACGCTGACGAAGACCGGCTTCACGCCGTCCCGGGTACGCAGCACCCGCCCGACCGTCTCGCCCCCGTCGACCAGCGGCGCGCTCGCCCCGCGCTCCCACGCCGGCCCGGTCCACTCACCGACCAACGGGGTCTTGCCCACCCCGATCGCCGGCAGCCCGGTGACCACACCGATGTGGCAGGCCAGCCCGAACCGGCGCGGATGAGCCAGCCCGTGGCCGTCGCAGACCAGCAGGTCCGGGCGGATCCGGAGCGCATCCAACGCGGCCAGCAACGCCGGCAGCTCCCGGAATGCGAACAACCCCGGCACGTACCCGAAGGAGGGCACACCGACGTGGACCGCGCGGTCCACCACCGCCAGCGTCGCCGCGTCGAGCACGGTCACCGCCGCCGCGAGTAGATCGCCGCTCTCGGCGTACGCGACATCCAGGCCGGCCACCGTCGCCGGCCGACTCGGGCCGGGCCCGACCAGGTCCACCAGTGGACGCAGCCGCTCCTGTACGGCCAGCGCCGCCTCCACCGTCCGCGGCCACCCCTCGTCGCCCCCGACCCCGACCTCCGTCGCGACCCCGGCACCGGTGCCGGGGTCGGAGTCGGGCGGCTTGATCGACTCCGTTTGCCGCATCTGGGGGTGTTGCCCGCCGGTGGACACCGTATGCCGTACCTGGTGCGGCTCCAGCGGCTGCGGACCGGTCATATCGCCGAGTCGCTCTCCTCGGGACTGTTCATCGCCGAGTCGCCCCCCTCGGGACCATTCTCCGCCGAGCCACGTCCATCCATGGCACCGAAGGCGATCGCGACGGTCGTGCCCATGGCGACACCGAACGCCACCCCGCTAGCGCCCTCGAACAGAGCCGTACCGATGACGACACCGAAGAGAAGACCCAATCCCGAGGCGAACCAGCGTCGCCCCCCGTTACCAAACCCCGTCATGGCATGATCATATTTGCCTGCCACAACCACCCCTGACCAGGCGAAGCAAACCACGGAAGGCCTCGCATGGAAGATCTTCCGGCACACGCCTCACTCAGCTGGCAATGCCAGGGGCGGCCACAGGGACAACGGATGCTCCGTAACTGATCGGCGAATCACTATTCAGAGCCTTTCTTTGTCGAAGGGGAGCAACTCGGTTGGGGAAGGGAACGACTTTCATCAGTATCCAGGTAGATTCGATTGAAGCCGGCATCGTCAGGGAGGGAAAAACCATCGCTGACAGTTAACGCCACCTGCTCCGCCACGGACCGCTCCACCTCCACGTACCGGTCGTAGTTGCGATAGTCGTCCAGGAAGCGAAAGACCAACTCCGGATTGTACGACCATGCTTTCTTCCTGTGATCCCACAGAAACGCCCGACCGTTCGACACATCCACCACAAAGGTGCCGCTGGGATTTACTCTTTCTTCATCCCGGTAAATGACGTAGTAGGTCAACATCCGCCCGCTCCATCTTGTGCTCAAGGTCAGAGGCGACTGGAAAATCGTCCCTTGTCAACCCGCACCGTCGAACCTCTTCCGCAAAATTTAGCCCAGCAGCATCGAGTTCCCGCAAGTACTGCCGCCAACACCCACCGTTCCGGTGGATCCACTTGGCGAAGGTAGCATCTTTCGGCGCGAATCTCTCACCAAGCCGCTCCGGCACCGCATCAGGCATTCCGTGTTCTTTGTTCAGGACCAGCATCTTGAGAAATGCCCGGACACGGTGAGGGCCCGGCTGATCCGCACGCCTGAGCACCTCGTAAGCGTTGTGGGTTGTCAGCCAAACGGCCCTCGACCGCTCGCTGTGCAGTTGCAACTCGAAGACCTGCCCCTCCGGCGACCGGATCGTGCAGTTGAAACCGTAGAACCGGTTGCCAACTCGCCAGAAGTTCTTACACAGGTTGTCACCAACCCCGAATCCTGCTTGCTCCAACCCTGCGAGGAAATGCTCGATCGAATCAGCGTAAGGAGCATCATCAGGCAGGGCCACACAAAACCTCAACACATCGTTGACATCACGGCTGAATTCTTCGACGGAAATACCTTCAGTCGCCGCCTCGTCGAGGAACTTTCGCGAAAGGGAGTCAAGGCCCTTCACGCGGTGCTCTTGGTCTCGCAGTTCCACGTACGCATCGCCGCCAAGGATGACGGCGACACGCTGGCCAACTTCAACCAAAGCGTTCTGGACCCTGTCAGCTACTCGCTCCGCCTGCTGATGCAGGCCGCGCAGGACCACCTGCTCGTGTGGTGTCAACTGAGCGAAGCTGTTCATGGATAGTAGGTCACGAGCAGGTTCACCTACTGAGGAAGCACTGCCCGCATGACCAACGCCCGCCCCGTCGAGGTACGCGGCGTCGTCGGCGGACTCCGGCTCGGACGCAGCCGGCCGGCCGGCAGGCGGCCCGCCGGGTGGCTCGGACCGAGCGCTGAACCGGCCTCGGGCCAGGCCGCGCAGCGGCATCGGCTGGCCGTTCCCGCCGAGGATCAGCGCATCCATGCCGACGACGTTGTCGTGGTGGGGAACCCCCACGTGGGCGTAGAGGGGCTGGTCCCGAACCGTGCCGCTCTGCGGATCCAGGTAGAGGATCGTCCCGTTCTGGTTGAGCGCCACCCAGGCGTGCGACCCGCCGTCTTCCCACTCGGTGATGAGGAAGGCGTAGCTGCCGTGGCCGCCGAGCTGTAACTGGATCTCAAGCTGGTCGTACCCGTGCTCGACGGCAGCCCGCTGCCGGGCCGGGTTCCGCCGCCCGTCCCCCGATGACTCGATCAGTCGCTGGAAACGCCCGCCGGTCACCGCCTCGACCCGTCCTGGCCCGCCCTGCTCGCCCAGGATCGGCTTGGTGATGTCCCCTGCCTCGTAGCCGTCGAAGGTACGCGGGGCGGACACCCTCGGCCGGCCGTGCATCCACGTCTCGTAGAGCGACAGGGTGCAGTCAAGGCAGTTGATGCCCCGGGTGGGGTCGGCCGCCGGTCCGCCGTCGTTGGCGAGCGAGAACCACCTGCCCTGCCGGGGATCGGCGGTACGCATGATGGCACCGTCGGAGTGGCGGGGCATCGCTCGTTCGAGGTCGGTCTGGTGCAACGCCAACGGCGGCCGTAGTCCACCCCAACGGCCGTACGGGCGGGACCGGTCGATCGGCGGCGGGCGGTCGTCCCAGGTCAGGCCCGAACGATCACTCGTCTCGACGGCACCGGGAGCCAGCTCGGCCACGTCGTCGTTGATCCGGTGGAAGTCGGTCGGGTCGTCGATCACCACCTGGTCGGGAACGACCCGACCGTCGCGGACCGCGTCGGCCCGGTCCGTGTGTTCGTAGAAGTCGCGCTCCGCCGCCACGCTGGCTTGGAACATGTGCTCGGCGCGCAGGGTGAGGCCGGCCCCGGCGAACTCCCGACCTCGCCGCCGCAGCCAGCCCGCGCGGTCCAGGTAACCGCTCGCCGATCGGCGCAGACGAGTGGTGAGCTCCTCACGCCGTCGGTCCTCGTACCAGGCGCGCTGTGACTCGAAGTACCCCTGGTACCGGCGCCGTTCGAGAGCTTCCCGCTCGGCTGCCCACCTGGCGGCGTACCACTGCGGCGTCCTCGGGCGGGGCGGCTCGTCGGGCGGCGCCGGTCGAGGTGCGGGCGGACGGACGGCCGGCGGTGGCGTCGCCGGCCGGGGGGCCAGGGCCGCCAGTTCGGGAAACCGGTGCCTCGCCGACGGCGCGGCGGCGTCGGCGTCGAACTGGGCCTGCGCCGGCACCGCCGGCGCAGGCCGCGGCAGGGACGGCGAGGTTGTCTCGCCGTGCTGCGTACCGAGGGTCGGCACCGGCGTACCGCGGCCGTCCGCCGGGCTGGTCGATGGTGCGCCGACCGACGTGGCGGCGCCGACGGTCACATCGCCGCCGCCACCGAACCGCCCGGAGGACGGCTGGGTGCTGGAACCGAGCGCCCCGGAAACCGGCACGGTGCCGGCGGCGGCCACGCCGGTGCTGGCCGCGACGGGGCTGCTCGTCGCCGCTGCCAATGGCTGCCCCGTCGCCGCCGGATCGACCGGCTGCGGTGGCAGCGAGGCACGCTCCGTCGTCACCGACGACAGCGTCGGGCTGGCCGCCAGCGCGCCGGACCCCGCCTGTGGACCGACATCGGCGGGAACGGACGACGGGCCGGCGGGCCCACCGCTCTCGGCCGGTACGGCTGCACCACCGGCCAGGCGGCCGTCCGGCCCGGTGGCCGGGCCGTCATCCAGCGGCCCGGCCGGGGTGCCCTCGACAGGCCCGACGGTCACCGGCGACGACAGCGGCGGATCCACCGGAGCAGGCGGGTCCACCGGAGCAGGCGGGTCCACCGGAGCAGGCGGGTCCACCCTGGAGGAGAGCGGCAGGTCCGGCGTGGACGGCGACGGCAGGCTCGTCGACGGCAGGGGCGCGGCCAGCGCGGCGAGCTGCCCGTCGAGGCGGGCACGCAGCGCCGCGTCGGCCTGACCGGTCGCCGAACCGGCGACACCGGAGACGGCTGCCCGGGCGGCGTCCTCCGGGGACAGGACGCCCTGACCGGTGGCCAGGCTCGCCGCACCCTCCGCCATCGTCTCACCGGTCATCTCGCGCCCGAGGTGCTCGGCGATCCGACCGCCCCGGCTGTTCGCGTGCCGCCCCAGGCCGGCCAGCGGTACCACCGCGCCGCCGGCCAGGCCACCGACCGCCGACGTGCCCAGGTCGGCCAGGTCCAGGCCGTCGCGACGCCCGGTGGAGTTCTGGTACGCCTGGGTGGCGAGGTTGATCCCGGACTCCTCCGCCGCTTCCTCCAGCCCGCCGCGCAGGGTGCGCTTGCCGAGCCCGCGTACGCCGCCCCTGGTCACCTCCTTGGCGGCCCGCTCCCCGGCTTCCTTGAGGCCCGCCTTGAGCTGTTTCCTGGCGAGTTGGGCCAGCAGCCGCTTGAAGATCTGTTGCACCACGAGGCGGGTGGCGGCGATCACCCCGGCGGCGGCGGGTGAGGCCGCGCCTGCGGTGAGGGCGGTGGCCACCGCCAACGAGATCAGCTCGACGACGAGGATGCCCAGCTCGATCCAGACCTCGATCTTCGCGCCCTCGATGTCGCAGCCGCACTCCTCGACCAGCCGGCCCAGGTCGGTGCTCACGGCGAGCAGGACGTGCAGGGGTGCGTCGTCGCCCTCGGCGGTGCGTCGCCAGGCCCGGTCGAACGCCTCGGCCACCAGGCCCACGCCCCCGTACCCGCGACCCACCTCGGCGGCGGCGGCGATCGCGTCGTCCCGCGGACCGGCCAACGCGGCGGCGACGGCGTACCACTCGTCGGCGAGGTCCCAGACGGCGCGCTCGTTCCCCTCCGGCCACTCGACCCCGACGACCCAGTCCAGGGCCTCGTACATCCAACCGGGAAGCTCCCAGGGGCTGTAGTCGAGCGGGTGCGGGATGGGGCTGGGCAGGATGCTCACGCCGCTCTCCTCCGCGCCTCAGCGCCGGTGATCGTGCCGACCGGGTACGGCGTCGATCGCGCGGCCGGCGGCGACGTCGGTGTCCACCGTGGCCGCGACGGAGGTGGCCACGTCGGCGCCCAGCCCCGCCAGCGTCCGGCCGAGCCCCTCCCAGGCCCGCAGCAGCGTCTCCTCGTAGCCGCGGTAGCTCTTCTCGAACGCGGCGCCGATGTCGTCGCGGCCCCAGGGGCGTACGGCGCTCGCCTCGGCGATCCGGTCGCCGATCTGCTGCCGCCGGGCGCTGACGGCCTCGCCGGAGAGGCGTAGATCGGTGGCGGCGCGGCGGACCCGGTCGGGATCGAGCCAGAGCCGCTCCTCAGCCATGTCGGCCCGCCTCGCCCCGCACCACCGCGTCGGCCCGCCCGAGCAGGGTGCCGAAGTCGCCGGTGCGCAGGTACTCCACGGTGCCGGAGTTGGCGGGGAGGTGGGCCGCCACCAGTTCCTGGGTGGCAGCGACGGCGGCGGCGGTGGCCCGGCGGACCGTGGCGGTGATCTTCTCGCCGAGCGCCCGGGCGTCCCGTTCCCGGAAGACGGCGGGTTGCAGTTCCACCGAGATCAGCTCACCGCGGGGGCCGACGGTGGCGGTGACCTGGCCGTCGTCGGAGCGTTCGACCACCCGCAGCTGCGCCAGCTTCCGTTGCAACTCGTCCAGACCGGAACGGAGCTGCTGGTACTGCCCGTAGACCTCGTCGAACCGCGCCCGGAGCGCGCGGTTGGCGTCCCGGTCCACACTGTCGGCCAACGCCACCCTCCCCGGTCACGTTCGGTCAGCCGAACCATACCGGGTGCCACGGAGTCGTGGGGGTCCGGTAATTTCGGGGCGTGATCGATCGTCAGCAGGCCGAGCAACTCGCCACGGTGTGGGCCCGTCGCGACTCGCAACGCCTCGGGTACGAATGCCGCCCCTCGATCGACGAGTTCGACCTGGGGTACGTCATCCGGTCGGTCGTCGCTGCCGAGGTCGGCACCGTCCCCGGTGACCTGCCGACCACCGTCGTCGACAAGGAGACCGGCGAGGTCTCCACCTGGCCCCGCGTACCGGCCGCGACGGTCGAGCAGATGTACCGCAGCAGCCGCCCCGCCGGGGGTCCGGCACCCCGCACCGTCGATCCGGCCAGCCAACTGCTCCGCGAGCTGCGGCGCCTGCCCACCCCGACCACCGTCGCCCACCTCACCGTCGACGGCCGGACGTACGTCGCCCAGGGCGTCAAGGGCGACGTCGAACTCCGCCACCACCGGCTGGTCCGCGCCTATCTGGACGCACTGCCGCCCGGGCACCTCGTGCGTGGCGGGGACCGGCACGCCGAACTGGTGGTGGTCTCCGACGTGCTGCACGAGTACGACCACCGCCGCGCCGCCGCCGGCCAGCCGGCGATGACGGCCGAGCAGGCGAAGGCGCTGCTCTCGAACGGCCGGTTCCAGACCTTCCAGGTACGGGAAACCGGTGACCCCAACGGTGGCGAGGTCAGGGATGCCTGCGAGTCGTGTACGACGGCTCTGGTGGACTTCGGCGTACTGCCCTGGGGTGAGCTGGGCGGGATCACCGAACCGCCGGTGATCAACCGACCGATCCCGGTCGACGGCCGCTTTCCGCCGGAGGTGGCACAGGCACTGGCCGACGCGGGCTGGGACCAGAACCCGGTGAACTGGGCGCTGGCGGAGGGGGCCATCGAGGAGACCTGCGAGGTGGCCGGCCGCACCCACCGGCACGAGCCCTTTCCCGCGGCGGAACGGGTCTTCCTGGACTTCCCGGCGATCGTGACCTTCCGCCGTCGGCCTGGTGCCCAGGTGTGGATCCGCCAGTTCGACACCAACCCGACCTGGGCGGCGCACAGCGCCGACACGCTCGCCGACTTCGGTTCGGTGCTCGGCGTACGGCTGTTTCCGATCGGCTTGGAACGCCAGGACAGCATCCTCGCCGTCGACGAACACGGCCGGGTCTTCGCTCTCGACCAGGCCGGCGAATGGTTCCTCGGCGGGGACATCGACACCGCCCTGACCACGCTGCTGCTCGGTCTCGCGCCGGCCCGGGTCCGCGACGACGGCACCTGGTGACGCGGCCCGCTCGTCCCGGTGGGGCAGCCCGCCCTACAGCGTCCCGGACAGGTGATCGGGGCGGCTCACCCGCCGGGTCCGGCCGATGCCGTCGGGGAACTGGCCGACGAGGCGGGTGGCCGGGCGCTGCCGGGTCGCTTCTGGTCGGCGGTCGGGGTCACCTCGCCGGGCGGAACCGCGTCTGCGGGCGGGGGTGTGTCGTCGGCGAGACGTTCCACCAGATGGCGGCGGATCACGTTCTTGCCCGGTGCCCGGATGGCGTCCATGGCGGCGGTGTTGAGCAGCACGCAACTGCCCGACGGGCCGGTCACGGTCACCGTCACCACTCTTTCGTTGTCCAGGTTCGTCACCCGAAGCCGGGTACCGACCGGGAACCGGTCACTGGTCGCCGCCGGCGTGCCGCTCTCGGCGGAGAAGGTGACCGACCCGGAGCAGGCGCTCGGCTGGCTGGAGGTGGTGTCGGCGAAGCCGATCGTGGTCCCGACCACCGCCGCCGCGGTGGCCGCCAGCGCCACTCCGGCCGCCAGTACGTGCTTCCGCTGCACCTGCACCATCTCTTCCTCCCCAGTTCCTTCCATGCGGAGTACGGCTGAAAACCTCGCGGGGTTCAGATTCTTCGTCAGGAAGGTTCCCAAACTCTGCGACAAGATCCGGCGGACGCGCAACATGGCGCAACCTGCCAAGGGCCGGGTTAGGGCCAGGGGCCGGGCTAGGGC
>NZ_SMJY01000222.1:0-9444 GCF_004348355.1 Micromonospora sp. KC721
GCCCGCTTCCTGCCCGCCCCCGATCCCAAGGAGGCGGTCGCGTGATCCTCAACTGGCAGCTCGCGATCGCCGTGCTCGGCGGCGCGGGCATCGGCCTGGGCGTGTTCCTGCTGGTCCGGGAGGCGCTGCCGGCGTACCCGGCGCTCGGTCCGGCGCTGCGCCGGCTGCACCAGCCGCCCGGCACGGCCGCCTCGTCACGACGGTTGGAGTGGTTGGGCGGGTTCGCCCGCTGGCTCAGCCCGCCGCACCGCCAGCTCGCCCTGATCGGCCGGACCCCGGAGCAGTACGCCCTGTCGGTGTTGCTCTCCGCCCTGATCGGGCTGGCCACCCCGACGGTGTTCGGCGCGCTGCTCTTCCTCGGTGGGATGCGCCTGCCGGTGGCCGTACCGGTGCTGGGCAGCCTCGGGATGGCGCTGCTCTGCGCGCTGCTGGCCCACCGGGCGGTGCTGGCGAAGGCGGACGCCGCGCGGGACGAGTTCCGCCAGGCGGTCTGCACCTACCTGGATCTGGTGGCGTTGCAGCTGTCGGCGGCGCACGGCCCGGTGCAGTCCCTGGAACGCGCGGCGACGGTCTGCGACGGCTGGGTGTTCGAGCGGATCCGCGAGTCGCTGCGGATCGCGCAGTTGCAGATGCACTCCCCGTGGGACGAGTTGCAGGAGCTGGCCGATCGGATCGGCATCGCCGAGCTGGGCGACGTGGGCGCGATCATGCGGAACTCGGGCAGCGAGGGCGCGCAGGTGCACGAGACGCTGCGCAGCCGCGCCGACTCGCTGCGGGACCAGATCCGCACCGACAACCTGACCCGGGCCGAGGGGATCACCAGCCGGCTCGACATCCCCGGATCGCTGCTGGTCTTCGTCCTGCTCGGCTTCATCATCTATCCCTTCGTCGCCCGTCTGTGAGGAGCCCTCCCCATGCACATGTTCACGTTCTTCTACCTCGCCGCGGTGGACCGGCTGTCCCGGCTGCGCCGCGAGTCGGACCGGGGCGACAGCCCGGTGCCCACCGCGGTGATCATCGCTGGCCTGGTGGTCGCGGCCACCGCGGTCACCGGCCTGGTGCTCCAGAAGGCCGAGAGCTGGATGAACAGCATCCCGGGCAAGTGACCCCACCCGCTCCCCCAGCCGCGTGCCCGGGCCGGGCGGCCCCCACCGCCCGACCTCGGGACGCGCTCACCCGTGCGCCGCACCCGGACCGACCCGGCCTCCGCGCGGCTCTGGCCGTCCGCCGCCGCCTCGCCGCCGGGGGTACGGACCGGGGCGCGAACCCGGTGGAGCTGGCCGTCGTCATGCCGGCGGTGCTGGTGCTGCTCTTCGCCTCCGTGCAGGTCGCGGTCTGGTTCGTGGCCCGGTCCACCGCGCTGCACGCGGCGCAGAGCGGGGTCAACGCGCAGCGGACCTTCCAGGCCCCGGCCGGGGCCGGCGAGGCCCGCGCCGCCGGATTCCTGCGCGCCACCGGTGACTGGCTGGTCGGCGGGAAGCCGAGCTGCGCGACCATCGCAACCGAGGTGACCTGCACGGTCACCGGCCGGTCCCTGTCCGTCGTGCCCGGGGTCAGCTTCGAGGTACGGCAGAGCGCGCACGGCACCGTCGAACGGTGGACCGACCCGTGACCGCCGCCGGGGACCGTGGCCGGGGTTCCGTGTCGGTGGAGGTGGCCGTGCTCGCGCCCGCCTTCATCGCGCTGATCGTGCTCGCCGGGGTCACCGGGCGGACCGCAATCGCCGACGAGGCGGTCGAGTCCGCGGCGCACGACGCCGCCCGGGCCGCCTCGATCTCCCGGGACGCCGGCACCGCCCATACCGCGGCCCGCGACGCGGTCCGTCGGCAGCTCGACTGGCGGGGGCTGAACTGCTCCGCCGCACCCCGGATCGCCCTGCGCGGCACGGTGCGGGGCGGGCCGAGCAGCTTCGACGCCGCGTATCGCAGCCCGGCCGGTGAGCCGGCGAGCGTGACCGTCTCGGTGACCTGTGTGGTCTCCCACGCCGACCTGGCGCTGCCGGTGCTGCCCGGGATGCCGCTGCGCACCACCGTCTCGGCGAGCTTCACCTCGCCCCTGGACCGCTACCGGAGCCGAGGATGACCGCCCCCGACGCACCACGGGACGCTGGGCGGGTCAGCCTCTTCCTGGCCGTCGCCATGTTCGGCGTACTGGCGATCATCGGCGTCGCGTACGACGGCGCCGGCCAGCTCCGGTCGTTGCAGCGCGCCGACAACCTCGCCGCCGAGGCGGCCCGCAGCGGCGGCCAGGCCGTCGACCGGGCCCAGGCGATCGCCGGCGGGCCGAAGGAGATCGACGAGGCCGACGCCCGGGCCGCCGTACGGGACTACCTCTCGGCCGCGGGCGCGGCCGGGCACCGGGTCAGCTTTCCCGTGGTCGGCGGCGAGAAGCAGATCCGGGTGGAGGTCGACGTCACCTACCGCCGACACATGCTGGGCCTGTTCGGCATGGACGGCACCGTCACCGTCACGGGTGAGGCCACCGCACGGGCCATCACCGAGGCACCTCAGGAAGGAACGCCGCCATGACCGCACCACGTGGCTCCGCCGTCCGGCGGACCGGGCAGTTGCTCACCGGGTTCGGTTCGCTGGTCGTACTGATCGCGTTGCTGGTGGGTGCGCCGGTGGCGCTGCTCGCCCTCGCCGGCAACCCGCTGCCCGATCAGCTACCGACCCTGGCCGAGGTGGGCAGCACGTTGACCAGCCGGGACGACGGCCAGCTCTTCCTGCGGGCGCTGGCGGTGGTCGGTTGGCTGGGCTGGGCGAGTTTCGCCTTCTCCGTACTGGTGGAACTGGGGGCGGCGGTGACGCGGCGGCCGGCGCCCCGGCTGCCCGGGCTGAGCCGGCAGCAGCGGGCGGCGGCGGCGCTGCTGGGGTCGGTGGCCCTGCTGCTCGCGGCGGCCCCGGCGGCGAGCGCGGCCAGCGCCATGGCAGCCCCGGCGGCTGGCGCCGTGGCCTACCCGGCGGCCGGCGCCGTGGCAGCGCCGGCGATGGCCGCGGGCGCGCCGCTCGCCGCGCCGGACGACGGGCCGCGGACGGCCGGGTCGACGGCCGCGCCGGTCTACCGGGTGGCCAAGGACGACTATCTGGGCGAGGTGGCCGAGCGATACCTGGGCGACTTCGACCGCTACCGGGAGGTGGCCCGGCTCAACCGGCTGGCCGACCCGGATCGGATCCATCCCGGCCAGCTCATCAAGCTGCCGGCGCAGGCAACGGACGGCGGGGCCCGCGAACACGCCACCGGTCGGGTGGTGGCCACGCCGCCCCGCAAACCGTCACCACACCCGCTGTCGAACCCCCCGGCGGAGACCCGGCAGACCGCCACCCCGCAGGCTCCGGCGCAGGCCGCCATGCCGTCGGCACCCGCTTCCCCCACCGGGCCGACCCGCGAGATGGCTGGTGCGCCGGTCGGCAACACCGGCCTCCGGGCCGCGGCCGAGGCTGCTGACGCCGGACAGAGCCCGACCGGCGAGCGGGCCGACGCCGGTGCGGGGTCGGCCGCCGACCGGTCGCCGCAGGTCCCGCAGCCGACGACAGCTCCGGCGATGGCCGCGGGAGCATCCCGAGCCGGCGCCGACGACGGGCTGAACCGGCCGTTGGCGGTCTCGGCGGTGCTCGCCGTGGCCAGCATCGTCGGCGCGCAGATCGGTGCGGTGCTGGGGTTGCGTCGCCGCCCGGCCGCCCGGGTCCTCGACTCCGGCCGGCACCGCAACGACTGACCCGGCCCACTCGCCGAACTCGACGACCTGGTCGCCGCAGGGCGTCCGGGTGGCCCGGTCCGCCTCGCGCCCTGCGACGCGGTCAGGGAAGCTTGGTCTGCAGGACGCCGTCGACCACCCGGGTGGGCAGGATCTGCTGGTCGTTGGCAGACGGCCCGTGCACCACCTCGCCACCGTTGAGCCGGAACGTCGAACCGTGCCAGGGACAGACCACGCAGGCGTGCCCGTCGATCTCCCGCACCTCGCCCTCGCCGAGCGGGCCGCTCTGGTGCGGGCAGCGCTCCAACATCACCGTGACGTCGTCGCCGTGCCGGTAGAGGATCACCGAGACCTCGTCCACCTCCCGGGTGACCAGTTCGCGCTGCGGCAGCGTGGCCAGCTCGGCGACCGTCTGCCACCGGTCGCTCATCAGGTGCAGCTCGGAGATGCTCTGGCTGACCTGTGCGCCCTGCTTGTACGCCAGGTGCCCGCCGATGTACGCACCCATGCTCGCCGCGCTCAACCCCAGGTACGCCAGCGCCCGCCCCGTTCCGTGCCGGCCGCTGAGCCGGGCGGCGAGCGAGCCGGCGTACAGCGCCAGCCCGACGGTGTTCGAGGCGGCGTGCACCAGCCCCACCCGGCGCTGGTCGCGAGCCAGTGCGGCCCAGTCGTTCAGGCCGGCGACGGCGGCCGGGACGGCGCCCGCGGTGCCGAGCGCGACCAGGGTGGTGGCCGCGCGGCGCTGGCCGGGCAGCAGATCCAGCACCGCGGCGCTGATCCAGGCGCCCACCGGCACCTGCACCATCGCCGGATGCAGTGGGTGGCCCAGCCAGACGCCGTGCAGCAGATCGCGGACCCGCTGCCCACGCAGGGTCCCCTGGACGGCCCGTTGGAGCCGGTCGCCGATCCGGTCCAGCTTCGCGTTCTGTTCGATCTTGGTCATCAGTGCTCGCACCTGCTCCGACTTCCCGGCAGGAGCCGTCGCAAACCGGGCGGCGGGCATGTTTCCGTACGCCGGGTCGGTAGCTGGCGTGAACGTCGCGGGGTGAACCGGACGCGGTCGCGTCGTCAGGGCGTCCAGCGGTCGTGGTGCAGGGCCTCGGTCAGGGGCCGCTTCTGCCGCCAGCCGTGCCGGGCCAGGTCGGGCGAGGATTCCAGGTGCGTCACCGGCCCGACGCAGAGCCAGGCGACCGGCCGGATGCCGGTGGGGATGCCCAGCAGGTCGGACAGGAACGGCTCCCGGTAGAACGAGACCCAGCCGACGCCGAGCCGTTCGGCGGTGGCGGCGAGCCAGAGATTCTGGATGGCCAGGCAGACCGAGTAGAGGCCGGCGTCGGCGATGGCGTGCCGGCCCAGCACGGCCGGACCGCCGCGGGACGGGTCGTAGGTGACCACGATGGACATGGTCGACTCCAACACTCCGTCGATCTTGATCCGGGCGAACCGCCGGGCCGCCTCGCCGGACAGGGTGGCGGCGAAGACGTCGCGCTCCTGCCGTACGTGCTCGTGGAACCGACACCGGAGCCCGGCGTCGCGGACCAGGATGAAGTCCCACGGCTGCGAGTAGCCGACACTGGGCGCGGCGTGCGCCGCGTCCAGGATCCGGCGCAGGGTCTCCTCGGGCACCGGTTCGCCGGTGAACTCGGCGCGGACGTCACGCCGACGGTGGATTGCGGTGTACAGATCCATGACACGCTCCCGTTGCGCTCGACCCTCGTCGTGGTGGGGTACCTCCATGATCGTTCCGGTGATGCCAGCGGCAGGCGCGTCCGGGGGTGGCCGTCTAAGATGACCGATCCGGCCTGTGACCCGGTCAAGTCGACCGCCGAGGCGCACCTCCACGGGGAACATCATGACGAGCACGCGTGCCCGCGTCGTCCGCACCGTCCTGACCCTGACCGTCGTCGCCGGTCTCGCCGCCGGCTGCCAGGGCGAGGAGAAGGGGTCCGCGCCGGCCGCCGCCGGGTCGGCGAGCACCACGCCCAGTCCGACGGTCGACGCCGCCGCCAACAGCAAGCAGGTCTGCGAGGCGAGCCTCGCCCTGGTCAAGAAGCATTTCATCGCGATGGCGAACGATGCCATCGCGGCCATCGACAAGCCGGTCAGCGCCGAGGAAGCGGGCGGGAAGGTCCGGGCGAACTACACGGCGATCGCCGAGGGGCTGCGCACGGAGGCGCCGAAGGCCGCCGAGCCGCAGGTACGCACGGCCCTGGAAAACCTGGCCGGTGCGATCGAGAAGCGACTGACCGGCCCGAACGCCACCAAGGTGGAGTCCCCGGACCTGGACCCGACCCTGGAGGCGCTGGATGCTGCCTGCCGCCGGTGAGCCACCGGGCGTCGGGGGGTGGCAGGAGCCTCGCTTCGCCCCGGTACGTCAGTGCTTCCAGGACCTGCTCGCCTCGGGTCGGGAGACCGGGGCGGCGCTGGCCGTCTGGTACGACAGTCGGCCCGTCGTCGACCTCGTCGGCAGCTCGGACGCCGGGTGGCGGCCGGACACGCTGGTGAACGTCTACTCGGTCGGGAAGCCGGTCGCTGCGGCCTGCCTGCTGGCGCTGGTCGACCGGGGGCGGGTGGAGTTGGACGCCCCGGTCACCGCGTACTGGCCGCAGTTCCGTACGCCGGCGACCGTCCGGCAGGTGCTCAGTCACACCGCCGGACTGCCCGCGTTCCCGGTGGCCCGGCCGGCGGCGGCGGTCGCCGACTGGGCGCTGCTCTGCGGTGACCTGGCCGCCGCCACGCCGGAGTGGGAGCCGGGCAGCGTCGCGGGGGAGCACGCCTGGACGTACGGGCATCTGGTGGGCGAACTGGTGCGTCGGGTCGACGGGCGGCCGGTGGGCCGGTTCCTGGCCGAGGAGATCGCCGGCCCGTGGCGGCTCGACCTGGCCTTCGGGCTGACCGCGACGGACCAGCGGCGCTGCGCCGACGTCTCCTACGGCGATCCGGGCTGGCCGGGGCGGATGCTGGGCGACCCGGGGTCGTTGCGGGCCCGGGCGCTGGGCAATCCGCCAGGCGGCCTGGACGTGGCGGTGGTCAACAGTCCGCTCTGGCGTGGCGCGGAGGTGCCGGCGGTCAACCTGCACGCCACCGCGTCCGGGTTGGCCCGGTTCTACGCGGGCCTGCTCGCCGGCGGCACGCTGGACGGGGTCCGGCTGTTCGGTGCCGACCTCGTGGCGGAGGCGACCCGGGTCCAGTACGACGGCCCGGACCTGCTGCTCGATCGGCGTACCCGGTGGACGCTGGGCATGCAGTGGGAGGAGGACGGAAGCTGGGGAATGGGCGGGATCGGCGGTAGCAGTGCCTGGGCGGATCCGGGGCGCGGCTACGCGTTCGCGTACGCCACCACCCGGTTGGCCGAGCACGACCGGGTGGATGAGCTCGTCGAGGTCCTACACGCCTGCCTCTGAGCAGCAGGTTTCGTCACGCTTCGAGCAAGTCACCCTGGACAGGCCGCGTGAGGTCGGGCCCGGGCACCACGATCGGGCCGCCGGCCGGGGTGAGCAGGGCGCGGGCGGCCACGGTCAGCCGCCGCCGCCGCGGTACCAGCGCCCGCCGGACGAACACGTCGTAGCCCTGCCTGGCGATCTCGTCGAGAATGCCGCCGTAGAGCGCGTACGCGGTACGGATGCAGGCCCGCGAGGCGGGAGTGAGCAGGGGAATCCCGGGCGCGGCAGCCTCGTAGTGGGCCTGGGCGCGGGTCACCTCGTACTCGATCAGGTCACGGATCCTGCCGGTGCTGCGGCCCGCCGCCTTGGCGGCGAGCAGGTCGGCCCGGGTGACCTCGAACTTCGCCAGGTCCTCGTCGGGCAGGTAGGTGCGGCCCCGGCCGAGGTCCTCGGCCACGTCACGGATGAAGTTGGTGAGCTGGAAGGCGAAGCCGAGTTGGCGGGCGGGCTCGCGGGCGGTGTCCGGATCGGAGCTGTCGAGGATGGGCAGCATCATGGTGCCGATGGCCGCCGCCGATCCCTCCATGTAGTCGAGCAGGGCGTCGTAGGTCGGGTACGCCACGACGGTCAGATCCATCGCCATGCTGCGGAGGAACGACACGAAGTCGGCTCGGTCCAGGTCGAAGACGGCGATGGTGTGCAGCACGGCGGGCAGCAGCGGATCGTCCACCGGCTCGCCGTGCAGGCCGGCGAGAAAGCGGTGGGACCAGTCCTGAAGCCGGGCGGCGCGCTCGGCCGGCGGCAGGTCGCCGGTGCGATCGACGATGTCGTCGGCGTGCCGCGTGAAGCCGTACAGGGCGTGCACGTGCCGCCGTTTCCAGGCCGGGAGCAGGCGGGTGGCGAGATAGTAGGTGCGGCCGTGTCGTCGGTGCAGTTCCTGGCAGCGGGCATAGGCGGCGGGGAGATCGGTGTCCACCGGCCCTCCTCAATCCGACGCATAAATCGACGCAACTCGTTACCCTAGGATACCCTCACCGACATGGCCAACGACGCAGTCGCCGGCAAATCCCTCCGTGTCGCGCCGGCACAGCCGGAAGCGTCCGACGCTCCGCTCCGCGATGTGCTGGCCGCGTTCACCGCGGATCTGATCAAGAGCGTCGACGACACCCTGGCGGGATTCCTCGCCGCCGAGGTCGATGCGCTCGCCCGGATCGACGCGGCCATGGGTGCCTTCGCGGCGACCGCCCGCGACAGCGTTCTGGCCGGCGGCAAGCGGGTCCGCCCGACCTTCGCGTACTGGGGCTGGCGTGGCGCGGTCGGCGGCGCCGAGCCGCTGTCGTCGGTGCTTCCGGCGTTCGCCGCGCTGGAACTGCTGCACACCTTCGCGCTGGTCCACGACGACGTGATGGACGCCTCCGACACCCGGCGGGGCAGGCCGACCGTGCACCGGGCCGTCGCCGCCCGGCACGTCGCCGCCGGGCACACGGGCGACCCGGACCGGTTCGGAGAGGCGGTGGCCGTACTCATCGGTGACCTCTGCATGGTCTGGGCCGACCGGCTGCTCAGCCACGCCACGGTGGCACCGGCACGACTGTTCGACGTACGCCGCTGCTACGACCAGATGCGCGTCGAGACGATCGCCGGGCAGTACCTCGACATGCTCGGCGAGAACGACGCGGCGCACTGGTCGCTGGACCGGGCGCTGCGGGTGGCCCGCTACAAGACCGCCAGTTACACGGTCCAACGGCCGCTGCTCTTCGGCGCCTGTCTGGCCGGGTTCGCCGCCGACACGTCACTGATCGCCGCCTACACCCGGTACGGCTGGGCCGTCGGCGAGGCGTTCCAGCTCTGCGACGACCTGCTCGGGGTGTACGGCGACCCCGCGGCCACCGGCAAACCGGCCGGGGACGACCTGCGTACCGGCAAGCCCACCGCGCTGCTGCTGCTGGCCCGGCAGCTCGCCACCCCGAGCCAGCGGCAGGCGTTGGAGCGCGCCGGCACGGTGACCGAGCCGCACGAGGTGGCCCGGCTGGCCGAGCTGGTCGTCGCCACCGGGGCGGTCGCCCGGATCGAGCGGATGATCTCCGACCGGGTGGCCGAGGCGCTGGACGCGCTCGACTCCGCGTCCGTCGACCCGACGGCACGTACCGCGCTGACCGGTCTCGCCACCGCCGCCACCACACGGCGGGCATGATGAGCGACTCTGGGAAGGAGGTGGTCGGGTGCGAACCGTGAACGGGCGCACGGACCGGGTGGTGGTCGTCGGCGCCGGGCTGGGCGGTCTGGCGTGCGCGCTGCACCTGGCCGGCAGCGGCCGGCAGGTGATCGTGGTGGAGCGTGAGCCGATGCCGGGCGGGCGGGCCG
>NZ_SMJY01000223.1:0-9404 GCF_004348355.1 Micromonospora sp. KC721
AGGATGCCGCCATCGGCGACTACATCCGCTGGCGCAACCAGCGAGCCCGACCGAAATCCGGATTCGCCGCCGACTCCAAGATCCGCCACCCGGATTACCCGTTCAAGGCTGCATGACGGGGCACTAGATGCTTGACATGATCGATATCGGTTTCCTTCATCGCGTGATGGTTGCGGTCATCGCGGGCTGGGGAGGTCGGGATTGGCGCTGGTGGAGTTGTCGATCGTTGAGCAGCGGTATCGGGCGGTCCTCCGTCCGCGGGCAGATGGTGGGCGGCCCTCCCGCAAATCCGTCGCGAAAGCTGCGGAGGTTCGAGACCTCTCCCCGCCATCAGGTGCACCAAGGGTTCCTGACCAGCAGGAATCCTGATCAGGAACTTTCGGCGTTGATCCTGCGGAGGTCCGGCTGAACCGGCGCATGCTCGGTTTCCGGCTATCCACGAGCTGTGGTGGAGGGGAGCTTCCGTATCTACATGCGCGCTTGGTCGCGGCCTGCGACCGTTCCGGCTGCGATCGTGATCACCATGGCCGCCGTGAGGACGAGGCTCGCGGTCGGGTGGAGCCCCGAGGCCCACAACGCTTGACCTCAACTTCGGTTCAAGTTCAAGGATTGTGTCGGGGCCATCAGGCAAGGGGCCGGTCGGTGCAGGAGAGGATTGACATGCGGGTAGTGCAGGTAACGCGTTTCGGGGATCCGGAGGTGCTGGTGCCAGGCGAGGCGCCGGATCCGGTGGCCGGGCAGGGCCAGGTCGTGGTCGCTGTTTCCGTCGCGGGCATCACGTTCGTGGAGACGCAGATCCGGCGGGGTACGGATAAATGGCATGACACGCCGGAACTGCCGTATGTGCCGGGTGGCTTGGTGGCCGGTCGGGTGAAATCGGTTGGCATGGGCGTGGATGTGGCCTGGTTGGGGCAGCGTGTCATCGCCGACACGGGGGAGACCGGCGGTTTCGCCGAGCAGGCGGTCGTGAAGGTGGAGCACCTCATCCCCGTACCGGATGGGCTGGGCCTGACCGAGGCCTGCGCCCTGTATCCCGACGGCGGTACTGCGCTGGGTCTGGTGGAGAAAGCCCGGATCCGTCCCGGCGAGTGGGTGCTGATCGAGGCGGCGGGCGGCGGTGTCGGCAGCCTGCTGGTGCAACTGGCGCGGTTGGCCGGCGCGCGGGTCATCGGCGCAGCCCGTGGCGTCCGGAAGCTCGACCTGGTCCGGGAGTTGGGCGCGCATGCCGCCGTCGACTACTCCGAGCCGGAGTGGACGAAGCAGGTGCTCGAGGTGACCGCGGGCGCCGGCCCCGATGTGGTGGTTGACGGCGTCGGTGGGGAGATCGGCCGGGCTGCGTTCGAGGTGACAACGGATGGCGGTCGTTTCTCGATGCATGGTGCCTCCAGTGGCGCCGCCACCGTGATCGATCCTGAGGAGGCGCGACAGCGCGGAGTGGAGGTGATCGGGATCGAGCAGCTCTTCGGGTTCGGGCCCCATATGCGGCGGTGGGCCGAGCAGATGATGTCGTACGCGGTGGCGGATCGGGTTCGGCCGGTCATCGGGCAGACCTTTCCGCTGGAGCGCGCCTCCGATGCGCATGCCGTGATCGAGGCCCGCAACGGCCTGGGTAAGACTCTGCTCCTGGTTTGACGGTGAGGCCCGGCCCGTCGTGCCGACGACTGACGCGGCGCAGGGTTGGTCGGCCGGCGGAAGAGGGCGCAGTGGTCGGGAGGGCCTTGCGGGCCTGACTCAGGACGGCAGCGAACGGTATGGTGGTCGATGTGTCATCCAGTGGCGATCAGATGGCTCTCCGTGGGTCGACTCTTCCGTCAGGCGAGACGTGCCGCTATGCTCGGTACCACCCCTTTGCGACCTTGGTCGTTTCTCCCGGGCCGGGGAGGGCTGGCCGGGCCGGGAATGACCTGGCCACACGGCCCATTGTCGGCAACCGGACGGTTCGCTCTTCCGGCGCGGGCGGTCCGACCTCGGCCGTCACGACTTCTCACGCCCGATGCGCCTGTGGCACCATCGTGGAATCTCCATCGTCTTCCCCCCCTGCCGACAGGAGCGTACTGATGTCTGGTCGTCGTAGGCTTGGCCGGCTGCTCGGCACGACTCTCGCGACACTCACCCTGGCTGCGCTCGCTCTCGGGGTTCTTCCCTTCAGCGGCGAGCCGATGCTCGACTACGACTGGACGGCCGCCGTGACGCAGGCCGTCGTCAGGTGACCGTTCGTCCCTGAAGGGCCGCTCGTACACACGTGCCCGGGCGGCCCGGGCGAGCCTACGAGGGAGCGGGATGGCTCGGCGTCAACCCCCGGCACGTAGGCCGACCGACTCGGCCTGGCTGATCACCGGCCCGCTGGCCCTTTTTGCCGTCGCCTGTTGCGCCGTGCTTCTCGCCTTCCGGCCACCGGGCCCAGGCGATCTGCTGCCGGGAGCGCTCCTCCTGGTCACGACGGTCACCGCCGGGACCCAGGTCCTGCACTTCGTCGTACGGCGGCAAACGTTCTCGGTCACTCTCACCGAGATTCCGCTGGTCCTCGTCTTCTACTATCTCGAACCGGCGTCGGTCATCATCGTCGTGACCCTCGCGGCGGGGATCGGTCACCTACGCCGGCGGATCAGCGCCGCGAAGACCTGGTTCAACATCGCCAAGGCGGGGGCGGCCGGTTCGTTGGCCAGCCTCGTCCTGCTCGCCCTGCCGCCCATCGACGGGGTGGGGCCGGTCACCTGGGGCGCGCTCTTCGTGGCGGTCGGCACCTACACGCTGTTCGCCCTCGCCGCGGTCAGCGGAGTGATCAGTCTGATCCAGGGTTGGCAGGCGGGCTGGGACATGGTCCGCGCGGCGGCGCCGACACTGCTCGCCCCGGCGGTCAACGTCGCCATCGGACTCGTCGTCCTGATCGTGGTGGAGAGCAACGCGTGGGCGAGCCTGCTGCTCGCGGCGGTGGCGGTCGCGGTCACCCTGGTCTATCACTCGTACTCGCGGTTCTTCCGCCAGCACCGGACGCTGAGTGACCTGTACGAACTGACCCGGGCGATGACGCAGAGCGGCCAGGACGGCACGCTCGTCGACGCTCTGCTCGGCCGGGTCCGCGGTCTGATGCAGGCGGAGTTCGCCACGCTCTGGCTCCCGCCGCAGGGCCGGCACCCGGAGGTGCTGCTCACCGCCCGGGTCGATGACCCGGGGCTGCTGGACTTCGCGCCGGCGCCGATGGAGATCCGGGAACAGGTACGCCGGACGGGGGAGACCGCGACCGCGGGCCGTCGGCTCGGCACCGAGGTCGACCAGCGGACCGTCGTCGGTGACCACCCCGTCAAAGAGTTGATCGTCGCCCCGCTGCGGTCCGGGCAGGCGGTGATCGGCACCCTCGAGGTGGTCAACCGGCTCAGCGACACCAACCACTTCACCTCCGCCGACATCCCCGTCTTCGAGACGGTCGCCGCGCACGCGGCGGTCGCGCTGGAGAATTCCCGCCTGGTCGACCGGCTGCGGCATGACGCGTACCACGATGCGTTGACCAAGCTGCCGAACCGGCGGCGGATCACCGCGGCACTGGACGAGGCCGTCAAGATCAGGGCACCGGGCGAGGTGGTGGCGCTGCTGCTGTTCGACGTGGATCGGCTGCGGCGGGTCAACGAGTCGCTCGGGCACGCCGCCGGGGACAAGGTCCTGGTCGAGGTCGCCGACCGGTTGCGCGCGTACGCGCCCGCCGGCGCCCTGGTCGGCCGGGCCGGCGGGGACGAGTTCCTGGTCACACTTCGGTTGGAGAGCGCCGAGGCGGCCCTGGAGTTGGCCGGGCAGATTCGCGAACAGATCCGGGACGAGATGGTCTTCGACGCGCTCACCCTGGACGTCGACACGGCCGTCGGCGTGGCGGTCCATCCGGAGCACGGCAGCGACGCGGCGACGCTGTTGCAGCGGGTGGACCTGGCGGCGACGGCGGCGAAGTCGGTGCCGGGCAGCGTGCAGCTGTTCAATCCCGCGCTGGAGTCCCGGTCGCTGCGCCGGCTGGGGCTCGCCGGTGACCTGCGCCGGGCGCTGGACGAGGGCGGCTTGGACGTCTACTTCCAGCCCAAGGTGACCCTGCGGGACCGCCGGCTGGTGGGGGTGGAGTGCCTGGCCCGGTGGGAGCATCCGGCGCACGGCACGGTCGCTCCGGACGACTTCGTCCCGGTGGCCGAGCACACCGGCCAGATGGGTCGGCTGACCGAGGTCGTGCTCCGCGAGGGGTTACGCCGCAGCCGGGACTGGGGCAACGCCGACCAGGCGCTTGCCGTGGCGGTCAACATCTCTGCCCGTACGCTCACCGACCAGCACTTTCCCGCCCGGGTCCGGGAACTGCTCGACGAGTACGGCGTGCCGCCGCAGCGACTCACGCTGGAGATCAAGGAGTCGGGGGTGCTGGACGGCACGGACCGGCCGATCCCCGCCCTGCGCCGTCTGCGGGATCTCGGGGTACGGCTCTCGGTGGACGACTTCGGCACCGGTGACTCGTCCCTGGCCCACCTGCGCCAACTGCCGGTGCACGAGGTGAAGGTGGACCGCTCGTTCGTGCAGGGCATGGCGACCGACCCCGGCGACCTGGCGATTGTCAACGCGGTGGTCACCCTCTCCCAGCAGTTCGGGCTGGCCGTGGTGGCCGAGGGGGTGGAGAGCGAGTTGACGCTGGAGTTGCTGCAGGACATCGGCTGTGAGATCGGCCAGGGTTTCCTGTTCAGCCGTCCGTTGCCGTACGAGCGACTGGAGGCGTGGTTCGGTGCCCAGGTGGACCCGGAGACGCTGCACGGCGAGGAGTTGCCTCGCCTGCGGGTGGTGCCCTGACCAGGGCGGAGGCCGTACGAGGGGAGTCGATTTCGTGCCCGGCCGGAGGCCGTGTAATGTGTCTCCTGCGCGACGCCCTCCGGGGTGATCGGGTAGGCCCCCTTAGCTCAGTCGGCAGAGCGTCTCCATGGTAAGGAGAAGGTCTACGGTTCGATTCCGTAAGGGGGCTCAGAGGGTCCGGCTGGACCCGCCTGCGGCGGTGTAGCTCAGATGGCAGAGCAAGCGGCTCATAATCGCTGTGTCGCCGGTTCAAGTCCGGCCACCGCTACTCTCGTCCTCCGGGCACATCCCGGTGGTCGGTGAAACGGGCGCCATGGGCGCCCACTTTGCATGTCCGCGCATTGACCGCGTAGGCTGATGCGCTGTAGTTGTCACCCGTTAGCGAGGAAGGCACTCCGCCGTGGCGAAGGCGACCGATGTCCGGCCGAAGATCACTTTGGCGTGTGTGGAGTGCAAGGAGCGCAACTACATCACGCGCAAGAACCGCCGCAATGACCCGGACCGCATCGAGCTGAAGAAGTTCTGCCCCCGGGAGGGCAAGCACACGCTCCACCGCGAGACCCGCTGACCGTCGGGCCTCGGCCCGGTCCCGCGACAACACCCGAACGCCGATCCGTACGACGGCGTGGCGACAGCCGCGCCTCCCGTACGGATCGGCGTTCGTGCTGTGCGTGTAGGTTCGGCGGCATGTCCCTGGACCCGTCGTTCGTCGGCCGGACCTATCCGCCGACCGCCCCCTACCAGGTGGGCCGAGAAAAGATCCGCGAGTTCGCCACCGCCATCGGCGCCACCGATCCCGCCCACCACGACCCGGCGGCGGCCCGGGCGCTGGGTCATCCGGACGTGGTCGCCCCGCCGACCTTCCCCGTGCTGATCACCATGGCGGCCAGCCGGCAGATCGTCGAGGACCCGGAGCTCGGCGTCGACTACAGCCGGGTCGTCCACGGCGACCAGCGCTTCGCGTATACCCGACCGGTGGTGGCCGGGGACGAACTGGTCTGCGTCAACACCATCGAGGAGGTCACCAACCGGGGCGGGCACGGCTTCCTGACCACCCGCACCGAGGTGACCGACGCCGCCGGTGAGCCGGTGGTCGCCGTCTGGTCCAAGCTCGTCGTACGCGGAGAGGCCTGACATGGAGTTGCCCACCCAGACCTTCCGGGTCACCCGGGCGGACCTGGTCCGCTACGCGGGTGCCTCGGGTGACTTCAACCCGATTCACTGGAGCGACCGGATCGCCACCGCGGTGGGCCTGCCCGGGGTGATCTCCCACGGGATGTTCACCATGGCGCTGGTCGGCCGGGCCGTGACCACCTGGGCCGGCGCGGCCGATGCGGTGGTCGACTTCGGGGTGCGGTTCACCCGGCCGGTCGTGGTGCCGGACGACGACGAGGGCACCGAGATCGAGGTCGCCGCCGTGGTGAAGGAGGTCACCGAGGCGGGCCTGACCAGGCTCGATGTGACGGCGACCTGCCGTGGTGAGAAAGTCCTGTCGCAGGCCCGGGCGACGGTGAGGACGCCGCGCTGAGCGGTGATGGGCGGTACCGGTTGGGAAAGTCGGGGCACTACCCGTACACTGGTCCGCCGTGGGGCAAGTGAACCCTGCCCGGCCGCGTAGGTCGAGCGGGGCGAGCGTCGCCGCACAGGGGTGTAGCTCAATTGGCAGAGCAGCGGTCTCCAAAACCGCAGGCTGCAGGTTCAAGTCCTGTCACCCCTGCGCCTCAGGCCTGACCGTTCCCGTGGGTCGCGCCGCCATACGGCGGCGTCCGGCCCGTGGTGGTGGCATCGGCGGGGTGGCTCCGAGGCATTCGGGGCACCTTCGTCCGGTCCGCCGGCCGCGGCCCGTCGCGGGACGGTTGGTCCGGCCGGCGTGACCAGCGCCGCGTACGCCGCATCGGCGTACGACCCGATACCCGCGACGGAGGGCGAAGTGGCCGACAGCAAGCGGCGCGGCGAGGACGCCGGCGACGACGGTCTGCGCGACGGCGACGAGATCGTTGACGAGGTGGCCGCCGACGACGACGCCACCGGCGCGGACGAGCCAGTCTCCCGGGGCGGTACCGCGACCCGTGAGCGGGCGGCCGACAGCAAGCCGAAGACCCGCACCGAGACCGACAAGGTGGGGCTCTTCGCCCGCATCGCGCGTTTCTTCCGCGAGGTGGTCGCCGAGCTGCGTAAGGTCATCTGGCCGACCCGCAAGGAACTGCTGACCTACACGGCCGTGGTGGTGACGTTCGTCGCGGTGGTGCTGACGATCGTGGGCCTGCTTGACTTCGCGTTCGCGAAGGGCGTGCTGTGGGTCTTCGGCAACCCCAGCTGACCGGCCGACTGAGCCGATAGTGACGGAAGTGAGCGAGCGTGCCTGAGTACGACGAGACCGCCGAGACCACGGGCGAGCAGTCCACGGTGGCGACGGCGGCCAGTGACGAGTCGGTCGAGGCCGCCAGCGAGCCGGAGTTCCCGGCCACCGAGCCGGCGCCGGAGGAGGATTACGACCCGGTCGCCGAACTGCGCCAGAAGCTGCGCTACGCGCCCGGTGACTGGTACGTGGTGCACTCGTACGCCGGTTACGAGAACAAGGTGAAGACCAACCTCGAGACCCGGATCACGTCCCTCGACATGGAGGACTACATCTACCAGGTCGAGGTGCCGACCCGGGAAGAGGTCGAGGTCAAGAACGGCAAGCGGTCCCAGGTCCAGGCCAAGGTCTTCCCCGGCTACATCCTGGTCCGGATGGAGCTGACCGCCGAGTCCTACTCCTGCGTGCGCAACACCCCCGGGGTCACCGGCTTCGTGGGTGCGACCGACCGGGCCGACCGGCCCGCGCCGCTGAGTCTGGACGAGGTGCTGAAGTGGCTGGCTCCGACGGTCGAGGCCGTGGAGAAGAAGGCCAAGCCCGAGGTCAGGGTTCTCGACTTCGAGGTCGGTGACTCGGTCACTGTCACCGACGGCGCGTTCGCGTCGCTGCCGGCGACGATCAGCGAGATCAACGCCGACCAGCAGAAGCTCAAGGTGCTGGTGTCGATCTTCGGCCGGGAGACTCCGGTCGAGCTGAACTTCAACCAGGTCACCAAGATCTGACACGCCCGGTCGCCGGCGGTGGGCAGCAGCCCTCCGCCGGCGTACTCGTTCCGGCTGCTGGCGGCGAAGCTGGACGACCTCGACGGACGGGCGGCGGAGTGTTGCGCTAGGCTAGAACGTCGCCGTTGTCGTACCGCGTTGACCGTGCGCGTCCGCGGCCGGTGAATATTCCAGTTCCAAGCCCCAGGAAGAGACATGCCTCCGAAGAAGAAGCTCGTCAAGACGTTCACGCTTCAGCTGCCGGCGGGCCAGGCCACTCCGGCGCCGCCGGTCGGTCCCGCGCTCGGCCAGCACGGCGTGAACATCATGGAGTTCTGCAAGTCCTACAACGCGCAGACCGAGTCCCAGCGGGGCGACATCGTCCCCGCCGAGATCAGCGTGTACGAGGACCGGACCTTCACCTTCGTGCTGAAGACCCCGCCCGCCGCCCGGCTGCTGATCAAGGCCGCCGGTGTGCAGAAGGGCTCGGGCGTCCCGCACAAGGAGAAGGTGGGCTCCGTGACCCGCGCCCAGCTGCGTGAGATCGCCGAGAAGAAGATGGCCGACCTCAACGCCAACGACGTCGACCAGGCCGAGAAGATCATCGCCGGCACCGCCCGGTCGATGGGCCTGAACGTCACCGACTGACCTCGGTCATCGCTCTTTCCGATCAGTTCGTGGGAGGGTTCGCGGACGCCGCGGCCCGCCAGAGACCACAGGAGTAACCAGAAATGCAGCGCAGCAAGAGCTACCGCAAGGCCGCCGAGGTCATCGACCGGTCGAAGCTCTACACCCCCGCCGAGGCCGTCAAGCTGGCCAAGGAGACCACCAACGTCAAGTTCGACGCCACGGTCGAGGTCGCGATGCGCCTCGGCGTCGACCCCCGCAAGGCGGACCAGATGGTCCGCGGCACGGTCAACCTGCCGCACGGCACCGGTAAGACCGCCCGCGTGATCGTGTTCGCCGCCGGCGCGAAGGCCGAGGAGGCCGCCGCCGCCGGTGCGGACGAGGTGGGCACCGACGAGCTCGTTGCCCGGATCCAGGGTGGTTGGCTGGACTTCGACGCCGCGATCGCCACTCCGGACCAGATGGCCAAGATCGGCCGGATCGCGCGGATCCTGGGCCCGCGCGGCCTGATGCCGAACCCGAAGACGGGCACGGTGACCATGGACGTCACCAAGGCCGTCGCGGACATCAAGGGCGGC
The DNA here is from genome assembly GCF_004348355.1 of Micromonospora sp. KC721. Taxonomy (NCBI): domain Bacteria; kingdom Bacillati; phylum Actinomycetota; class Actinomycetes; order Micromonosporales; family Micromonosporaceae; genus Micromonospora; species Micromonospora sp. KC721. The sequence continues at coordinate 9,075 of NZ_SMJY01000223.1, forward strand.
AAGATCACCTTCCGGGTGGACAAGCACTCCAACCTGCACCTGATCATCGGCAAGGCCTCGTTCTCCGAGGCTCAGCTGATCGACAACTACGCCGCCGTCCTCGACGAGGTGCTGCGGGCCAAGCCGTCCGCGGCCAAGGGCAAGTACCTCAAGAAGGTCACCCTGACCACCACCATGGGCCCGGGCGTTCCGGTCGACCCGAACGTGGTGAAGAACCTCCAGGAGGCCGGCGCCGAGGCCTGACCGCGCCCGTACCGGAAGGGGCCCCGCCACGCCGTGGTGGGGCCCCTTCCGTTCGCCCGTGCACCCAGCACCGGGGTGACGGGGGGG
>NZ_SMJY01000224.1:0-9176 GCF_004348355.1 Micromonospora sp. KC721
GGCTGGGCCCGGCGTCCGCCCGGGCGAGGCGGGCGGTGGGTCGCCAGGGTCGACCCCGGCGACCCCGGCGACCCCGGCGACGACCGCCACGGCGCCGAGCAGCACCACCGCCACCCCGGCCACGACGAGCGGCAGCGTCCGGTTGCGCGGCGTGGGCTGCGGCCGGGGCACCACGACCGGCAGTAGCCGGGACGGGTCGGGATCACCGACCCGGTACACCCCCTCGGCCTCGGCGTACCCCGCCGGTCCGGGACCGGTCTCAGGGTGCGGATCGGGGCGCGGCTCCGCCGGCCACGGGTCGCCGGAGGACTCGGAGGGGTACGCGACGGGGCCGCCCTCGTGGGGCAGCCGCTGACCGGGCACCGTCGGCGGGTACGTCTGGTCGGCCGGAGCCGCCGGCCAGGCCGGCGGGTCGGGCGGCCCTTCCTCGGGCGACGCGGTACGCGCGGCGGGCACCACCGGCGTCGGATCCCGCGGTGGCCGGTCGTCGTCGCAGACGTGCTCCGGATCGGCGGCCGACCGGGCCAGCGTGGTCACCTGCCGGGCGAGCGGGTCCGCGGAGTCCAGGTGCTGGCGGGCCAGGTCGCGGGCGAGCGCGAGGGTGTCCTGGGCCTCGGAGAACCGGCCGCAGTCGCGCTGCATCGCCCCGAGCCGGGCGAGCATCTTGATGCCGCTGGGGTGCCCGTCGCCGTAGACCTCGCGGTGCAGCTCCCAGGCGTCCTGTAGGCGTTCCCGGGCCTGGCCGCACTGGCCCCGGGCATACTCCACGGTGGCCAGGTCGGCGTGGGCGGCCAGCACCCGCAGTGACTCGGGCCCGTCGTGGGCGGTCAGTTCGAGAATCACCTCGGAGTAGAGCCGGGCGGCCCGGGCGTCGCTGCCGACCCTGTGCAGCACCGCGGCCAGGGTGGCCGCCGCGGCGATGGTCCGCTCGTCGGAGCGGCCGTGCAGCCGGGTGGATGCCGCGTACGCGAAGGCGGCCCAGCCGCGCGCGGAGTGCGGCTCGCCGAGCGCGACCAGCACCCGGGCCTGGAGGCCGGCGGCGTCGGCCAGTTCGGGCGAGGCATGGTCGGGGCGGGGGTCGACCTCGGCCAGCGCGTCGGCGAGCAACCGCTGGGCGCCGGCGAGGTCACCGGCGGACACCAACTGCTGCGCCTGGAGGATCAGTTCACCGAAGCCGGAGGACACGCCTCATCGTGCTGGTCCGGCCACGGTATGTACAAGCCTCACCGGCCGCAAGTTGGTCAAGAACCGGTCAGGTGGGCGACCAGGGTCTCGCTGATCCGGCGCAGCTGGTCGACCTGGGCGGGACTGAGCGCGTCGAAGAGGTGGCGGCGGACGCCCTCGACGTGACCGGGCGCGGCGGCGGCGAGGGTGGCGAAGCCCGCGTCGGTGAGTACGGCGATCTGGCCGCGCCGGTCGGTGGGGCACTCCTCGCGCCGGATCCACCCGGCGGCCTCCAGCCGGGCGGCGGCGTGCGAGAGCCGGCTGCGCGACGAGCCGCTGCTCTCGGCCAGCTCGCTCATCCGGAGCCGCCGCTGCGGGGCCTCGGAGAGGCGGACCAGGATCTCGTAGTAGGCGTGGGGCATCCCGGCGTCGCGTTGCAGCTCGCGGTCGAGGGTCTCCATCAGGGCCCGCGAGGCGGTCAGGAAGGACCGCCAGGTCTGCTGCTCGTCGGGGTTCAGCCAGCGGGTCATGCCGACCATCATACCGGCGTTGTTGAACGCTCAACCAAACCGCGCTACGGTGGGGGCATGGGAATCCACCGCCTCAACCACGCCGTCCTCTACGTCGCTGACCTGGCCCGCAGCGTCGCCTTCTACCGCGACGTCCTGGGCTTCCGCCCGGTTCCGATGACCCCCGACGGGTTCCGCGGTGCCGCCTTCCTCCAGGCGCCCGACTCCACCAACGACCACGACCTCGGCCTGTTCGAGATCGGCGCCGCCGCCGGCTCCAGCCAGGCCGGGCGCGCCACCGTCGGCCTCTACCACCTCGCCTGGGAACTGGACACCCTGGACGAGTTGGCCCACACCGCACAGCGGCTGGCCGCCGCCGACGCCCTGGTCGGCACCGCCGACCACGGGACCACCAAGAGCCTCTACGGCCGCGACCCCGACGGGCTGGAATTCGAGATCGTCTGGATCGTCCCGGCCCACCTGCTCGACGACGCCGCGCTGACCGCCCGCAGGCGGATCGGCCGGCTCGACATCGACCGCGAGCGGCAGCGCTACGGCGGCCAGACCCGCGGCGGGGTGGGGATCTCCGTCCCGGCCTGAGCACCCGTACGGTAGAACGGCAGGATGTCCACCGATGCCGCCCTGCGCGAGCTGCTCGTCCGACAACTCGACCACTGGCTGCCCGGGGCGCTGCACCGCTCCCGGCGGGCCACCCTCGCCCTCGGGTACGCCGGGGACCCCGGCACCGCGGAGGCGGCCCTGCGGGTGGTGGCGGAGTTCGCCGACCAGCTCCGGGGCCGACGGCTGACCGTTCTGGTGCTGGCCGGCGGCGGGCCCGACCTGCCCGCCCGGCTCGGCCCGGTCGAGGCCACCCTGCCGGCCGACGTGGCCGTGCACGTGGTGCCCGGCGACCCGTCCCGGCTGCCGGTCGCGCTCAAGGCCGCCGGTGCGGCCGGAGCCCCGCTGCTGACCGTCGCCGACGGGGCCGACCCCGCCCCGGCGATGCTGGCCGCCGCGGTGACCGGCCGCCCGGCCGAACTGCTGCTCACCGCCGAGGCGCCGACCGCCTTCCGCGCCGCGCTGACGACCGCCGGCTTCCGCCTGACCGCCGAGGCGGAACTGGTCCCCGCCGACGGCTCACCGGCCCGGACGGTCGCCTTCGGCACCAACCTGGACAACAGCCTGGCGGCGTTCAAGGACGCGCTCTGGGAGGTCGACGAGAGCGTCGCGGTGCGCTACCGCGACCCCGCCGGCGCACCGCTGGACCTCGTACCGCACCCCGACCCGGAGCTGCTGCGTCGGGAACTGCTGGCCGAACTGAACCGCGGGGGTCCGCGCACGGTCACCGAGCTGCGCCGGCACACCACCCTCGCCACCGCCCACCGGGCCGCCGACACCGTCGCGGCGCTCACCGATCTGCTGCGCACCGGCACGGTGCGCCGCGACCCAGTCGACGGGCGGCTCGGCGGCGACGTGGTGATCAGTGCCGCGACCGGGCGGTGACCACCCGGGCGCGGACCGGCCGAACGGGGGTGCCGGTGAACCACCGGCACCCCCGTTCGACGCTGGACCTCACGCCCGGGACTTGTCCTGCTTCCAGGACAGCGGCCCCGGCAGGTCGACGCGGTGCGCCCGGGCCCGCGAGTTCCAGGACCAGCGGCCAATCCTGATGCTCCACGAGGAGAACCCGTTCTCGGTGAAGTTCAGGATGATCGGCCCGTACTTCTTGCGCTTGCGGAACATCAGGCCCATCGTCGGGCTCCCTTCGGCTCCCCTGCCGTCCCGGCGTCGCTTACTGCCGTGCCGGCGTCGCGGTCTGTCGTCTCCGAGCTTGAGATGCCCGGATCGAGGAAACCCGAAACCCGCTGCCGTCCCCGGTGGACGGTGCCACGGTCAGCCGCCGACGCGGCCTGCCGTCGGGCGGCACCTCTCGCAGCGGCCGGCTGGCCGGCCCGGTCAGGCGCGGTCGACGGCGAGGACGCGGGTGACGCTGCCGTCGTCCTCGGTGACGTCGCGTTGATGCGTGAAACCGAGCTTGCCGAGCAGCGCGAGTGAGGCGTGGTTCTGCTCCGCCACGGTCGCCCAGACCCGGGGCAGGCCGAGGGTGTCGAAGCCGTACCGGAGCAGGGCCCGAGCCAGCTCGCTGCCGAGACCCTCGCCCCAGGCCGGCTTCACCAGCGCGTACACGATCTCGTGGCCGTCGACCTCGTCGGTGTGCTTGACCTCGGCGTGCCCGACGTACCGGCCGTCGCGGCGGACCGCCCAGACGTCGAAGAGGTCCTCCGCGTACACCTTGCTGAACAACCGCTCGAACAGGGCGGCGGCATCGCTCGGGGTGAGCGGGCCGTCGCCCATGAACCGAGCCACCTCCGGATCGGACAGCAGAGCGATCGAGTCCGCCGCGTCGTCCGGCCGGTACGGCTCCAGTAACAGTCGGTCGGTACGCAGGACGGGCGTGGGCATCAGCGTGGCTCCCAGGATCGGACAGACCGGTCAACTCGTAATCATGCCCGCCCGATCGGCTCGGCCGGGGACCGTGGCCGCACGATCCGCCCGTGGCGGCTGGGCGTGGGCCGCCCGGAACGCGCCGGGGCTCATCCCGACCTCCCGGGTGAAGAAGCGACCGAAGTTGGTCGGCTCGGGGAAACCGAGCCGACGACCGATCCGGGCCACCGGCTCGCCGGTGGCGGCGAGCAGCCGGCTGGCCTGCAACGCCACCCGTTCGTCAACCACCTGCTTCGCGCTGCGCCCGGTCACCGCCAGGCAGGCCCGGGTGAGGGTACGCACGGAGCAGCCCAGCTGCGCCGCGTAGTCCTCCACCCGGCGGGTGTGCTGGTAGCCGCGCTCGATCTCGCGGCACAGCCGATGGAAGGTGGCCACCTCGGCCCGGTGCGCGTCGTTGCCGACGCCGGTCGGGACCGGCAGCAGCGACAGCCGCAGCAGCAGGACAGCGAGCTGGTGCCGGAGCAGGGCTTGACCGACCGGGTCGTCCCGGTGTCGGCGGACGTCCACCGACAGCTGGCTCACCTCGTTGATCACCGCGTCCTCGTCCTCACCGGTGAGCTGGTGGTGGGCGGGCACCGACGTGGTGTCGACGTCCAGCCCACGCAGCGCCCCGTCGCTCCACCGCACCACCGTCGCGGCGAGGCCGGAGGCGCAGCGCAACACCTGGCCCGGCTCGGCCCGCAGCAGCGTGCCGGGCCGGCAGGGCAGGGCGCGGAAATCCAGCTCGGCGATCCCGTGGCCGCCGGTGACCAGGAGCAGCAGGTCGGTGTCGAGCAGGATCGGGCGGCGCCAGACAGGCTCGGGCGCGAGGTCGGCGAGGTCGAGCAGGTCGATCTCGGGCAGGTCGGAACGGGTTGCCGGGGAGAGCTGACCGGAAGAGACCATCACCAGCGACCGTAGCCCCAGCGAGCCGGCCTCGCATCCCGGCGACGGGACCCCGCCGCGGGGGTTGTCCGGGTGCCGGGGTCGGGTTACGTTACCGGGCGGTAGGCTCCGAGCGGCGATGGGATGGGCATGACGGATCTGTTCTCGGTCGCCGGCAAGACGGTCCTGGTCACGGGCGGGTCCCGGGGAATCGGCCTGATGATCGCCCGGGGTTTCGTGCAGGCCGGCGCACACGTGATCATCTCGTCCCGCAAGGCCGACGTCTGCCAGAAGGTGGCGGAGGAACTCTCCGCCCAGGGGCGGTGCGAGGCCATCCCCGCCGACCTCGGCCACGACGGGGGCGCCGAGGGGTTGGCCGCAGCGGTACGGGAGCGCATCGACCGGCTCGACGTGTTGGTCAACAACGCCGGCGCCAGCTGGGGTGCGCCGCTTGAGGCGTATCCGGAGGCCGCGTTCGACAAGCTCTGGGCGGTGAACGTCAAGGCCGTCTTCCGGCTCACCACGGCGCTGCTGCCGGCGTTGCGCGCCGCGGCCAGCGCCGACGACCCGGCCCGCGTCATCACCATCGGCTCGGTCGACGGTCTGCGTGTGCCGGTCATGGAGGTGTACGCGTACAGCGCCACGAAGGCGGCCGTGCACATGCTCACCCGCAGCCTCGCCCACCAACTCGCCGACGAACACATCACGGTCAACGCGATCGCGCCCGGCCCGTTCGAGAGCAGGATGATGGCCTTCGCCCTGGACGACCCGGCCTCGCGGGCAGCGGTCGCGAAGCAGGTGCCGCTGGGGCGGATCGGCCGGCCGGAGGACATGGCCGGCACGGCAATCTACCTGTCGTCGCGGGCCGGCGCGTATTTGACCGGCGCGGTGATCCCGGTCGACGGGGGCATCACCACCCACGGCTGAGGTCGTACCCGGTGCCGGGCAGCCGGAGCCGCGCGGACTCGGCAGATCCGCGCGGCTCCGATCGGGTGGTTCAGCGGCCGGCGAGCAGCCGGTTCACCGCGGTGTCGACGTCGAGGTGCTCGGCCTCCCGGCCGCGCGGGACGACGACGTAGGTCCGCCGCAGGAAACGCACCAGCACGCTGCGCGGAACCTCGAACAGGGCGTTGCCGTCCGGCGACGACAGCGCCAGCGCGACGAAGTCCCCGCGCGGGGTGGCCCAGGGCCAGACCCGCACGTCGCCGATGCCGGCCGGCTCGTCGAGGCCGGTGACCAGCAACTCGCGGGCGAAGGACCAGCTGACGGCCTCACCGCCGGCCGACTCGGCGTGGAACAGGACATGGACCGCATACGGGTCAGCAGGGTCGTAACGCAGACTGGCGCGCACCGGCAATGCGGTGGCGTCAGGCGCGACGAGCCTTAGCGACGTCTCGACCTCGACGGTCGTTGGTCGAATCACACTCATGGACGATCTCCCCCCGGCACCGCTGCGGAACGCGCGTGTCCCGCTTTTCCCATACTCAGGTGCTACCTCTGGCTACGCACCGCCATACGCTGACTTCACCCAGTGGTGGGAAGGGGGTGGGAAACGCCGCGAGAACATGAAGGTTCTTGTACGATTCCGGCTCTGCCCGTGCGTCATCCCGTCCGAAGTCGGGTGGTTCAGTCGTCGACTTACTCCGGTAACGTCCAGTGGTCTGCGCAAGTGACGGGCCCGGGCGACACTGGGGGTGCAAATGGTCACGAACCGTTCCTCGGTGGATGTCCCGGCCACGACCGGCTCGCCGGAAGTAGGGGCCCGAGCAGCCGAAAGGCGGGGGAGTGAAGTGTCCATGGAGCAACCCGAATCCGACCCTCGGGCAGCATCGTCCGACCGCCGGGCCGCCGGCCCCACCGGTACGGCCGTGGCCGAGCGTTCCCGTTCCGGCTGGCGCTTCCGGGCACGCATCACCCTCGATCTGATCCGCGCCAACCCCACCGGCCGGGTCGCCCTCAAGGTCGCCGTCGCCGTCGCCGGCGCACTCGTGGTCACCCTGGGCATCGCCCTCATCCCGCTGCCCGGTCCCGGCTGGCTGATCGTGATCGCCGGTCTGGCCATCTGGGCCGTGGAGTTCCACTGGGCGCGACGACTGCTCACCTTCACCCGCCGGCATGTGCACAACTGGACGCGGTGGGCGGCGTCTCAGTCGCTGCCGGTGCGGTTCGTCCTCGGCTCCGTCGGTCTCGTCTTCGTGGCGGCCGTGGTGTGGCTGTCGCTCAAGTACAGCCTCGGCATCGACCTGGTGGCGCAACTGCAGCACCACCTGGCGAAGCGTTGACCAGCCGCTGATCGACGTGCCGGCGGCGCGCGGACCCCGGGTTTTTGGTCCAGCCCCTCGATCCGGTAGAGTCAACGGCGCTGAGGGCGATTAGCTCAGCGGGAGAGCGCTTCGTTCACACCGAAGAGGTCACTGGTTCGATCCCAGTATCGCCCACCATCGAAGCAACACAGAAAAGGCACCCTCCGATGAGGGTGCCTTTTGCTGATTCCATCGTCAGTCGTCGTTGGGCGTCAGCGGATCGTCAGCGAACGCCTCGCGGATGCGTTGATCCCGCCCGTCAGACCGGTGCGTGTAGAGGTTCAACGTGGTCGACGGCTTCTCGTGGCCCATCACCGCCTGGACGTCGTTGACGGGGACGCCACGGGAGACCAGCTCGGTGGCGTAGGAGTGCCGCAGGTCGTGGAAGCGCAGACCGCCCGGCGCCATCTTCGCCACGTGGGCAACCGCGTCCCGTTCGGTGGTGAACTCGGCTGACCATTCGACGCCCTCGGAGTCGACCCAGGCCGCCCGCCACTTGAAGTGGCCCAGGCGGTCCACGCTCCCGAGAAGTCCGGCGCGGACCAGGGACGGTCGCCAGACGCGAGCCCGGAACAACGTCCGACGCAGCGGACCAGCGGACGAGTTGGTGAACACCTCACCGCGGGGACCAGCGGGGAACGCCTCACGATGGGCTGTCAGGAGGTCGACGGCGAAGTCTGGCACCGGGACCGTACGCCGACCAGCCCGCGACTTCGGATAGGGCTTGATCGTGACCGTGCCCGCCACCTCGACGGCGACCCGGATCACCTGGACCGTCTTCGCAGTCAGGTCGATCGATTCCCAGCGAAGCCCGGTGCATTCACCCCACCGCAGCCCGGTACCGCCGGCCAGGGCGACCAGTGCGCGGTACCGATCGGGAACAGCCGGCAGGAGTCGAGCGACCAGATCCGCGCGGGACAGTACGTGCCCGTCGGTGGCCTTCTTCCGCCGCGACGGCACCTTGACGCCCTCGCACGGATTTGTGCCGATGAGGCGATCACGAACAGCCGCGCGGAGGACGGCTGACAGCAGCCGGTAGCACTCGGCCACGGTGGCGGGGGAGCGGCGGGTGCCGAGGTCCGTCACCCAGGACTGCACGGCGAGGTGGTCGATGCGGGACAGGGGCACGTCCGACCAGCGCGGCAGGACGTGGGTTCGCAGGATCGAGGCGTCCCGTGCCCTCGTGGTCAGCTCGTCGTTGCGGGACTCCCGCCACCGTTCCGCGAACTTCCTAAACAGCAGACGACCGGCGTGTGGGTCGACGTATCCACCTCGAACGATCGCGGTTTCCGTCTCGGCCAGGAACGCCGCGGCCTGGCGCCGGGTCGGAAACGTCTTGGCCTTCTGTCGGCCGCTTGCGTCACGCCAGTTGGCGCGGAAGGTGCCCGCTGGCGTCTTGACGATGTGTCCCATCAGGCCCACCCCTCCGAAGCACGGTTGTCCTGCTCGGTGGTCTCGTTGAGCCAGTCGTGGAAGCGCTTCTTGGGGATGACCCAGCGTCCGCCGAGCTTGCGGGCGGGTATTTCGCCTTCGCGGACCAGGGCGTAGGTGCTGCCCAGGGAGAGGGAGAGCAGTCGGGCGACCTCGCGGACGGAGTAGACGGCCCGGCTGTCCGCAGCGCGGAGTGTGCGGGTGGGCGCGTCGGCGGTGCGGGTGCTGTGGAGCGGGGTGACGGTGGCGCGTTGCATGGTTCCTCCGGATCAGTGGGTGGCGGTTTGGTCGACGGCGGTCGGGGCGGTGGTGGCGGCGCGATCTCTCGCGGCCAGAAGCGCGGCCTTCCACTGCGCGCGTTGGGACAGGGCGCGCAGGAGTCGGTGTTGCAGGGGTGGGA
>NZ_SMJY01000225.1:0-9070 GCF_004348355.1 Micromonospora sp. KC721
CTCCGGTGGCCCGGCCCGCTCCCCGTCCAGGCAGACCGGGTAACGCCGGGTGGGATCGGCGGTCTGCACGTCCTCCACCAGCAGGTCGTGCTCCCACCAGTCCTCGAAGTCGTAGACGTAGCGCACCCGGGTGCCCCGACCGGCCACCGCGTCCAGCCGGACGTCCAACTCGTCGCGCACGGCCAACTCGTCGTCGGGATCCGGCTCCCCGTACTGCGTCCCGTCAATCTCGAAGGAGTGCAGCCGGCAGTCCCACCAGCCGACGGAGTGCTGCACCACCCGGTGCACCCGGTCCAGGGTGAAACCGCCCGGGATCTGCACCCGCCGCCAGACCACCGGACGGACTCCGGCCACCGTGATGCGTACCTGCAGGATCCGCCGCGGCGAGGTGGTCACGCAGTACATCTACCACGCGCACGCCCCTCGCCCCGCCGTCCGGCACTAGGCTGCCGACATGATCTGCCCAGCGTGCCGGGAACGGCGGCACGACGACTGCCCCGGCCGGACGTGGTGCGACTGCCAGCACCGCACCCCCGAGCCCACCCCTCCGGTCACCGGCCCGGCGGGCGAATGAGCGCCGGCACCACGATCCGCCGGATCTGGCCGACGCCGCCCTCCGGTCCGCTGGACGACGCGGAGCTGACCCGCCTGTACGGCCGGGCGGACCATCCCCGTCTGCGGGTGAACTTCGTGACCAGCCCGGACGGGGCGGTGAGCCTGGACGGCTACTCCGCCGGCCTCTCCGGGGTACCGGACAAGCGGGTCTTCGGACTGCTGCGGATGCTCTGCGACGGGCTGGTGGTGGCCGCCGGCACGCTGCGCCACGAGGGCTACCGGGCGGTACGGCTCAGCGGGCCGCGCCGGGCCTGGCGACGCGATCACGGCCTGGCCGAGTACCCGACGCTGGTCGTGGTCTCCCGCTCGCTGGCACTCGACCCGGCGCAGCCCGCGCTCGCCGACGCCCCGGTGCGGCCCGTCGTGCTGACCACCGGGGCGGCGACGGCACCGGCCGGGCTCGCCGACGTGGTCGACCTGGTCCGCCTCGGCGACGACACCGTCGACCTCGCCGCCGCCCTGACCGACCTACGCCGGCGGGGCCTGGGGCAGCTGCTCTGCGAGGGCGGACCGCAGCTGTTCGGCGCGCTCACCGCCGCGGACCTGGTCGACGAGCTCTGCCTGACCGTCTCGCCGCTGCTCGCCGGGGCCGGCCCCGGGCGAATCACCGCCGGCGGCCCCAGCGCACCCCGGGCCTTGGGGCTGCGGCACGTGCTCGCCGCCGACGACGGGGTGCTGCTGCTGCGTTACGTCCGCGCCGCGCGCGAGTAGGCCCGCTGCCTGCCCGGTCGCCTCTAGGCTGGGGAAATGGGCTCCACCGCGGTCATCGACGGCACCGGCACGGCCCGGCCGCCCCGGCTCGCCGGCGGCCTCCTCGTCGTCGGCGGCGGCGTGGACGTGCTGTCGGCGTGGGCGCAGACCGTCGGCGACCCGTTCGTCGCCGTCGGCGAGGGAGGCGTGCGGCACCTCGACGTCACCGGTTGGGCCTGGTTGAACGTGGGAGTCGGCGCGGCGGTCACCCTGGCCGGGCTGCTGGTGCTCACCGGCCGGCGGGGCGCCCTGCCGGCGGCCGGCGGCTGCGCCGCGCTGGCGATTCTCGTCGGCGTGCTGCTGTTCCCGTACGACCCGATCCGGACGCTGCTGGTGGTGGGGCTCGACGGCGCGGCCGTCCGGCTGCTGCTGCGCCACCGGCGGCTCAGCGCGACTCGCAGATCCGGCCCGTCCGTGCCGGGTCCCCCTCCCGGGTCGCCGCCCAGATCGGGTTGACCGACGCCGCCAGCGAGGGCGCCTGCCAGGCCGCGCCCAACCGCTGCAGGAGCTTGTACTCCGGCAGGATGCGGGACACCGGCTCACCGGCCAGGAAGTCGATCACCCGGTCGCCGGCGATCTGTCCGCCCACCACCCCGCCGTGCAACGCCGGTTGCTCGTAGACCGGGATCTGGCTGTACTCCCCGGGTGGGGCCTCGGCGGCGCTGACGGTGGGCAGGAAGGCGATCATCCGCACCCCGGCGACCGGGCAGAGGGTGCGGTTGCGGTAGAAGGGGGCGTCGGCCAGCAGCGAGCGTACGAACGGCGAGTCGGGGTAGTCCTTGTGCTCCTGGGCCAGGTTCGCCAGCCAGAAAATGCCACGCAACTGCCAACCGGTCGCCACGCCCCAGCCCTCGTGCCCCGGCGGCGGATAGTAGGCGCGCCCGGGCCGCACCAACGGGTCGAACAACACCACGGCCGTCACCGGCCCGGAGGGCAGCCGCTCCAGGTAGGTCCGGGCCACCTCGGCGCCCTCGCTCTCGCCGACCAGCGCGATCGGCCGGCGGGTGCGCTTGTGCAGCGCGTCGACCTGCGCGGCGAGCAGCGCGCTGCTGGCGTCCAGCGACTGGTGGGTGGCCTCCGGCTCGTACGGCAGGGGCCGGCCCTGGGCGTCCAGGCCCCGGTAGGAGAACCGCTGTACCCGGGGGTCGGCGGCCGGGCTGCCGTCCCAGTGGGAGTGGTGCCCGCCCAGCACGATCACCGCGTGCGGCACCTTCGCCGGCAGCGGCTCGGCCAGAATGGGCGGACGCCACTGCGCCTCCCCTCCGCTGCCGATGGCCCCGATCAGCGCCGGGGTCCACACCGCGCCGGCCATGGCGAGCACGACGGCGACAGGCGCCACCGGCACCCGGGCCCACCGGACCCGGGCGGGCAGCACCGCCGCCGCCACCGTCCGCCGCCACAGCAGCCCGTTCACCACCCCGGCCAGCGCTGCCACCAGCAGCATCCAGCCGCTCGGCGCCCAGGCCATCACCGCGCCGGCCAGGGTCAGCACCACGAAGTTGAGCCAGGCCCACCCGGCCAGCTCGATGGTGGGCAGCCCGCGCCACCAGTCCGGCACCACGCCGGCGCGGACCAGGAACGGGGCGAGCAGCAGCAGCGGCCCCAACGAGGCGAACAGGTACCAGCTCAGCGACACCACGGAGAAGGCCACCGAGAGGGCGGCCCAGGGCGAGACCACCACCGCGGCCAGCAGCGCGACCTCCAGGTTGCGCCGGACCAGCCAGCCCCGGTCCGGCCGGGGCACCCCGGCCGGCCAGGCCAGCAGGGTCAGCGCCACCGAGAGCAGCCCGCGCAGCAGGGTCACCCCCAGCAGGCCGACCACGAAGCTCTCCCACGAGTTGTGGTAGACCAGCAGCCAGCGCAGATCGTGGTACGAGTCGTACGGCCAGATCGCGGTCACCTGCGGCGGCAGGCCGTCGGCGGCGCGCAGGCCGACGGCGAGCAGCACCGCCATCTCCAGCACCGGAAGCAGCGCACTGAGCAGCAGCAGCGTGACCAGCCGTCCTCTGGGCCCCATGCCTCACCCCACTCGCCCTTTTCGTCAGGATCTCGCGGAACGCCGCCGGCCGGGGCGGAAACGGCCACGCTGCGTCGCCTGCCGGCGACAGTCCGCCAGCGAGTCGGGCGGGCCGGGTGGCGTCCGCCGCGTCGCGTGGCGACCTGTCGTACTCCTCCGGCAGGATGCAGGGCGTGCGCCCTGACCGAGACGAGCAGCTGACCGGAGCCCGACGATGACCGACGACCTGCTCGACGGCCCGGGCGAGGCGGTCGGCCGGGTGCTCGGCACCGCCGACGCCACCCCGCTGACGTTCTGGACCGCCGTCTCCCCCGACAGTTACCTGCAACTCGACGACGTGGTGGTCACCCGCCGCGAGCTTCCCGACCGGGAACCGGTGACCATCGCCGGGGTGGTCACCCAGGTCCGGGCCCGGCACGAGGGCGCCCAGTTCGACTCGGACGTCTTCGCCATCGCCGACGGCACCCTCCCCGCCCAGGTGCAGGAGGCGGCCGAGGTCACCACCACCCGGGTCGACCCGGAGCTCTACGTGCCGCCCGCGCCGGGCGCGGCGGTCTACCGCGCCGAGGGCGACGCCCGGGCCCGGGCGCTGCACTTCGACCGGATGGAACGCCGGATCCCGATGGGCATGGGGCGCGACGGCGTCCCGGTCTACCTCAACGCCGACTTCCTCGACGGCACCCGGGGCGCGCACGTCTCGATCTCCGGCATCTCCGGCGTGGCCACCAAGACCAGCTTCGCCACCTTCCTGCTCTACTCGGTGTTCCGGTCCGGCGTGCTCGGCGGCGACGCGGTCAACGCCAAGGCGCTGATCTTCAACGTCAAGGGCGAGGATCTGCTCTTCCTCGACCACCCCAACACCCGCCTCGACGATGTCACCCGGGCCGGGTACGCCAAGCTCGGGCTGGACGCCGGGGCCTTCCCCGACGTACGGGTGTACGCCCCGCCCCGGGTCGGTGACTCCGCCGGCACGCCGGACGTGAGCAGCCGGCTCACCGGGGTGGACAGCTTCTACTGGACGCTGAGCGAGTTCTGCGCCGACCGACTCCTGCCGTACGTCTTCGCCGACGCCGACGACGAACGCCAGCAGTACACGATGGTGGTCCACTCGGTCGCCGCCCACCTGGCCCGGTACGCCCAGCCCGCCGACGGCGGGGTGAGCGTCGACGGCGTCCGCCTGGGGTCGTACGCGGATCTCGTCGACCACATCGTCGAGCAGCTCAACGACGACGAGACCCGCAGCGACTGGGCGGGCAGCGCGGTCGGCCTGGGCACGGTCAACGCCTTCGCCCGGCGGTTGATCGGCAGCAAGAAGGACCTGGGCCGGCTGATTCGCGGTGACCTGTCCACCCGCCGCCCGCACAGCATCAACACCGCGGAGAGCGCCCAGGTCACCGTGGTCGATCTGCACAACCTGCCGGACCGCGCGCAACGTTTCGTGGTCGGCGTGACCCTCAAGAGCGAGTTCGAGCGTAAGGAGAAGGCCGGCACCGCCAAGCCGCTGCTCTTCGTCGTCCTGGACGAGCTCAACAAGTACGCTCCGCGCGAGGGCTCCTCCCCGATCAAGGAGGTGCTGCTCGACATCGCCGAGCGGGGCCGCTCGCTGGGGGTGATCCTGGTCGGCGCACAGCAGACGGCCAGCGAGGTGGAACGCCGGATCGTCACCAACTCGGCGATCCGGGTGGTCGGCCGGCTCGACCCGGCCGAGGCGTCCCGACCCGAGTACGGCTTCCTCCCGCCGGCCCAGCGGCAGCGTGCGCTGCTGGCCAAGCCGGGCACCATGTTCGTCAACCAGCCCGACATCCCGGTCCCGCTCTGCCTGGAGTTCCCCTTCCCGGCCTGGGCGACCCGGGTCTCCGAGGCGGGTCGGCCGCCGTCGCAGACGCTGCGCTCGATCACCCAGTCGGCCGACCCGTTCGCGGTGGTCGGCTCGGGCTCGTCCGACGACGACATCCCGTTCTAGGGGCTACCGGTGAGCGCGAGGAGTGAGCCTGCGAGCCCCGCAGTCGCGAACGAAGGGTCGGCACAGCCATGAGGATCCTGCACACCTCGGACTGGCACGTCGGCAAGGTGCTCAAGGGCCAGTCCCGCGCCGAGGAGCACAAGCAGGTGCTGGCCAACGTCATCGAGATCGCGGTCGCCGAACGACCCGACCTGGTGATCGTCGCCGGTGACCTGTACGAGACCGCCGCCCCCACCGCGGAGGCGACCCGGCTGGTCACCCGGGCGTTGACGGCGCTGCGACGTACCGGCGCGGACGTGGTGGCGATCGGCGGCAACCACGACAACGGCGCGGCGTTGGACGCGCTGCGCCCCTGGGCCGAGGCGGCCGGCATCACCCTGCGCGGCAGCGTCCGGGAGAACCCGGCCGAGCACGTGATCGACGGCGTGACCCGCGACGGGGAGCGCTGGCAGCTCGCCGCGCTGCCCTTCCTGTCACAGCGGTACGCCGTCCGCGCGGTGGAGATGTACGACCTGACCGCCGCCGAGGCCACCCAGACGTACGCCGACCACCTGGGGCGGGTGCTCACCCGGCTGACCGAGGGGTTCGCCGAGCCGGACCGGGTGCACCTGGTCACCGCCCACCTGACCGTGGTCGGGGCATCCACCGGCGGCGGTGAGCGGGACGCGCACACCGTGCTCGGCTACGCCGTACCGGCCTCGGTCTTCCCCGGCACCGCGCACTACGTGGCGTTGGGCCACCTGCACCGCGCCCAGCGGGTGAACGGGCCCTGCCCGGTGCGCTACAGCGGCAGCCCGATCGCGGTCGACTTCGGCGAGCAGGAGAACGTCCCCTCGGTGACGCTGGTCGAGGTCACCGCCCGCACCGCCGCCCAGGTGCGGGAGGTGCCGGTGGCGGCGGCGGTGCCGCTGCGTACGGTCCGGGGCACCCTCGCGCAGCTCGCCGAGGCGACCCCGCCGCCGGGCTGGCTGCGGGTGTACGTGCGCGAACAGCCCCGCGCCGGGCTGCGTGAGGAGGTGCAGGAGCTGCTCCCCCGCGCCCTGGAGATCCGGATCGACCCGGAGCTGGTCCCCGCACCCGGCAGCGGGGCCCGCACGGCGCAGCGGGCCGGCCGGTCCCCCCGGCAGTTGTTCGCCGACTACCTGGACAGCCGGGGCCACGACGACGAGGGGGTGCGGGAACTCTTCGACGAGCTCTTCGAGGAGGTGGACCGCTGATGCGTCCGATGCGACTGGACATGGCGGGCTTCACCGTCTTCCGCGACGAGACCACCGTCGACTTCACCGACGCGGACTTCTTCGCCCTGGTCGGCCCGACCGGTGCGGGAAAGTCCACCGTGCTGGACGCGATCTGTTTCGCCCTCTACGGCACGGTGCCCCGCTGGGGCGGTGCCCGGGGGCTCGCCAACGCGCTCGCGCCGTCGGCCACCGAGGCCCGGGTCCGGCTGGTCTTCGAGTCCGCCGGGGACCGCTACGTGGCCACCCGGGTGATCCGCCGCGACGGCCGGGGCACCGTCAAGACCGCCAACGCCGGGTTGCAGCTCATGCCGCCCGGTTTCGACATCAGCAAGCTCGACACCGGGCTCAGCCCGGAAGACCTGGGCGAGGTGGTGGCCGGCACCCCCGCCGAGATGGAGGAGGCGGTGCTGGCGGCGGTCGGGCTGCCGTACGAGCAGTTCACCTCCTGTGTGGTGCTGCCGCAGGGGCAGTTCGCCGACTTCCTGCACGCCAAGCCGGCGACCCGGCAGCAGATCCTGGTCAACCTGCTCGGCCTCGGCGTCTACGAGCAGGTGCAGAAGCGCGCCACGGAGCGGGCCGGGCAGGCCGAGGCGAAGGTGGAGGCGGTCGACCGGATGCTCGCCGGGCTGACCGACGTCGACGACGCGACGCTGGAAGCGGCGTCCACGCAGGTGCGGCGGATGCGGGAGCTGGCCGGGTCGGTCGTCGCGGCCGTGCCGGAGCGGGACCGGGCGCGGGCGGCGGCGCGGACGGCGACGGCGGCCCTGGCCGATCTGGACGCCGACCTGGCCGGGCTGGCCGGGGTGCGCGCGCCGGACGGGGTGACCGAGGTGGCCCGCGCGGTGACCGTCGCGCGTTCGGCGGTCGAGGAGGCCGCGGGCGCGGTGACGCTGGCCGAGGAGCGTGAGGAGAAGCTCCGCGGCGAGCTGGCCGGGCTCGGCGACGAGAGCAGCCTCCGACTGCTGCTGCGCGCGTACGCCGACCGGGAGAAGCTCGCCGTCGAGACCGAGACGGTCCGTGCCGCGGTCGGGGCGGCCCGGGCCGAGCACGAGGCGGCGGTGGCGGCGCTGGAAGCGGCCCGGGAGACGGCGGCGCGGGCCGAGGCCGACCTGGAGGCCGCGTTCCGCGCCCACGAGGAGGCGAAGGCCACCGACCAGGCGGCCGCGTTGCGGACGCACCTCACCGAGGGGGCGAGGTGCCCGGTCTGCGAGCAGACCGTGGCCCGGGTGCCGCCGGTACCGGCGGGCTCGGCGGTGGCGGCGGCGACCGCCGCCGGCAAGGCCGCGCGGGCCGCCACGAAGGCCGCCCAGGTTCTGGTCGAGCAGCGCGACGCCGCGGCCCGGGAACTCGAACGGGTGCTGGTGCACGCCCGGGCCCGGCAGGACCAGCTCACCTCCCGGCTGTCCGAACTGGACGGTCAGCTCGCCGGGGCCGCCACCCCGGCCACGCTGCGTGCGACGCTGGACGAGCACGCCCGGCTGCGCCGGGTGATGGACGAGGCCGCCGCGGCGGTCCGCGCCGGGCGCGAGGCCGCCCGCCGGGCCCGGGGCGCGCTGGACGCGGCCGAGGAACGGTTACGCGGCGCCTGGCGGGGTTTCGACGCCGCCCGTGACGGGTTGGCCCGGTTCGGTCCGCCGGCCGCCGACCGGGACGACGTCGCCGGGGCCTGGGCCACCCTGGTCGGGTGGGCTACCGATCAGGCCCGGCTGCGGCAGGCCGAGCGGCCCGGGCTGGCCGACGCGGTGGCCCGGGCCGAGGCGGACGCGGCGGCGGTCGAGGACCGGATCGTGGCGCTGCTCGCCGACGCCGGGCTGCCCCACGACGACGACCCGGTCCGGGCCGTCGCGGTGGCGACGGAACGCGCCGAGGCGGAGCAGCGGCGGCTGGCGGAACGCCGTGAGCAGGCCGCCGAGCTCCGTGAGCAGCGGACGGAGCACGAGCGGCGGGCACGCACCGCCCGGGCCCTCGCGGGGCACCTGCGGGCCAACAACTTCGAACGGTGGCTGCTCGCCGAGGCGCTCGACCTGCTGGTGGACGGTGCCTCGCGGATCCTGCGCGACCTGTCCCAGGGCCAGTACGACCTGGTGCACGACAAGGGCGAGTTCTTCGTGGTTGACCACCACGACGCGGGGCTGCGCCGGGGGGTGCGTACCCTGTCCGGTGGTGAGACGTTCCAGGCGTCGCTGGCCCTGGCGCTGGCCCTGTCCGAGCAGCTCGCCGGCATGTCCACCACGGCGGCGAGCCTGGAGTCGATCGTGCTGGACGAGGGCTTCGGCACACTGGACGCGGCCACCCTGGACACCGTCGCGGCGACCCTGGAGGGCCTGGCCGCCCGGGGCGACCGGATGGTCGGCGTGGTCACCCATGTGCCGGCGCTGGCCGAGCGGATCCCGGTGCGCTTCGAGGTCCGCAAGGACGCCCGTACGGCCCGCGTCGAACGGACCGGCCTGTGAGCCCGGGCGCGCGGTACCCTGCGCTGGTGGCGGC
>NZ_SMJY01000226.1:0-9064 GCF_004348355.1 Micromonospora sp. KC721
GGGCGGGCGGGTCAGCGTACGGTGCGGATCTTGAGGACCAGGGCGCTGCCCAAGACGGTGACCGCCGCGGTGACCGCATAGAGCGCCGGGTAGCCGCCCAGGTGCACCACGATCGGGGCGGATATCGCCGGACCGAGTACCTGCGGAGCCGAGTTCGCGATGTTGATCACACCGAGGTCCTTGGCCCGGTCGGTGGCCCGGGGCAGCACCTCCGTGATCAGCGCCGCGTCCACCGACAGGTAGATGCCGTAGCCCGCACCGAGCAGCAGGGCGGCCGCGATCGCCACCGGCCAGATCGGGGCGATCGCGAGCATCAGCGCGGCCACCGCCATCACCAACCCGGAGACGATCACGTAGATCTTGCGTCGCCCGGACCGGTCCGAGAGCATCCCGGCCACCACGGCGGTGAGGATCATCCCGAGGGTGTAGAGCAGGATCAGGGCCAGCAGCGCGCCCTCGGGGTCGGGGTGGCGCACCCCGTCGGTGAGGAAGTACAGCAGGTACAGCGTGCCGAGGGCGTTGCCGATCTGGACCAGGAACCGGGTGATCCAGGCCCAGGCGAAGTCGGGGTGGCGGCGGGGACTGATCCACAGCGAGGCGAGCAGGGTCCGCACCCGCAGCGGCGGCCGGTGTGCCCGCGGCAGCGGGTCGTCGTCGGTGAACAGGGTGAACGGCAGCGTCAGCACCAGCACCGCGACCGCGATCGCGGCGTACCCGGCGGCGTTGCCGGTGACCACCGCGGTGACCAGCACCGCGCCGACCACCAGGCCGAGGGCCTGGGGGATGCCGACCCAGCCGGAGACGCCGCCGCGCTGGGTGACCGGTACCCGATCGGGGATGGCCGCGGTCAGGCTGGCCAGCATCGCGTTGAAGCAGACCTGGGCGGCCACCCAACCCAGCGCCACCCCGGCGATCGTCCGCTGCTGGGCCAGGAGCAGCAGGGCGAGCGCGCCGAGCACCGCGCCCCCGGCGGTCCAGACGTGCCGCCGGCCGAACTCGCGGCCGCCCAGCCGCAGGCAGGTACGGTCGGACAACGCCCCCGCGAGCGGGTTGGCGAGCACCGCGGCGAGCGCGCCGATGCCGGTCACCACAGCCAGCATGGCCTCCTTGTCGGCCGGGGCGATGCGCTCCACCTGCTGCGGCAGCAGCACCTGGATCGGGGTGAAGAAGGCCATCCAGACGCCGAGGTTGGCGGCGAAGACGAGCGCGATCCAGTTGCGGCGGACCGGGACGTGCGGTTCGGCCAGCGCCGCCGGCAGCGAGGCGGGTGTCGGGTCGACGGTGGTCACGGCCGGTCCCGGTTGTCCGCGATGAGGTCGCGGTACCACGCGTACGAGGACTTGGGCGTGCGGGCCAGGGTGTCGAAGTCGACGTGCACCAGCCCGAAGCGCTTGGTAAAACCCTCCGCCCACTCCCAGTTGTCCAGCAGGGACCAGACGAAGTACCCGGTGACGTCGACTCCGGCGTCCATCGCCGCGCGGACGGCGCGCAGGTGCCCGTCGAGGTAGCTGATCCGGTCCGGGTCGTGCACCCGCCCGTCGGCGTCCGGCGCGTCGTCGTAGGCGCAGCCGCCCTCGGTCACCTGGATCGGCGGGAGGGCGTCGCCGTACCGCTCCTTCAGTCCGGTGAGCAGGTCACGCAGCCCGTCGGGGACGACCGGCCAGTCGAAGGCGGTGCGCGGGTACCCGTCCAGCGGCACCATCGAGAAGGGAAGCGGCGAACCCTCCTCGGGGGCCCGGATCCCGGTGGGGTTGTAGTAGTTGACCCCGAGCACGTCGATCGGGGTGGCGATCACGTCGAGGTCGCCGTCGCGGACCACCGTCGGCTCGATGCCGGGCGGGTAGCCCAGCCCCAGCAGTGGGTCGGTGAAGAGTCGGTTGTGCAGCGCGTCGTACGCCGCGGCGGCTGCCCGGTCGGCGTCGGTGTCGCCGCAGAGCACCACCGGTGAGTAGTTGTTGGCGATCGCCACCGGGCTGGCGCTGTGTGCGCGTAGCGCGGCGACGGCGAGCCCGTGGCCGAGCAGTTGGTGGTGGACGACCGGGAAGGCGTCGAAGATCAGGGTCTGGCCCGGGGCGTGCTCTCCCGTGCCGTAGCCGAGACTCATGTGGATGAACGGCTCGTTGAGCGTGATCCACAGCTTCACCCGGTCGCCGAGGCGGGCGGCGACCAGGTCGGCGTACTCGGCGAAGCGGTCGGCGGTGTCCCGGTTGAGCCAGCCGCCGGTGTCCTCCAGAGGCTGTGGGAGGTCCCAGTGGAACAGGGTGGCGACCGGGTCGATGCCGGCGGCGAGCAGGTCGTCGACGAGGCGTTCGTAGAAGTCCAGACCGGCCGGGTTGGCCGCGCCGGTGCCGCCGGGCTGCACCCGGGGCCAGGCGACGGAGAACCGGTACGCGGAGATGCCCAGGCCGGCCATCAGTGCCACGTCCTCGGCGTGCCGGTGGTAGTGGTCGCAGGCCCGGTCGCCGGTGCTGCCGTCGATGATCCGGCCGGGGGTGTGGGCAAAGGTGTCCCAGATGGACCGACCGCGCCCGCCGGCGTCGGCGCCGCCCTCGATCTGGTACGCCGAAGTGGAGACTCCCCAGCGGAAGCTGGCGGGAAACCGGGGTAGCGGCGCCGTGGTCATGAACCCTCCCGAGGAATGTGAATCTTGCTCGGGACTCTAGGGCGCGAAGCGCCGTCGCGCTATAGGTCGCCGACGATGATGATGCAAGGGGATTCGGCGTGTCTTTGCCAAACCCGTCCCAGTAAGTCCGATTTTGCGCATAGAGTGCGGAATATCGCGGATGTCCTCAGTGGGGGAAGACAGAAATGATCCTCGTAGAACGCAGTGCGCACGTGATGGCGCCGGTGGAAGCGGTCTGGGACGTCGTACAGCGGGCCGAGCAGTTGCCGGCCTGGCTGGCGGGGGTCCGTGCGGCGGAGGTCCTCTCGGGGGAGGGCTTCGGGCGACGGCAGTTGGTCCAGGCCGGGCGCGGCGCGGCGCACGAGGCAGAGGTGATCGCCTTCCAGGAGCCGACCCTGATCGGCTGGCGGGAACGGGCGAAGGGCGCCGGTGCCCGGGCGGAGGCGCGCACCGAGATCTACGTCCAGCTCACTCCCGACGAGGATGAGGGCGGGACCGTCGTCCGACTCATCGTCGTACGGTGGCCGGCCGGCCCGGTCAAGGCGGCTCTGCTCCGGCTCGGGCTGCGCCGGGTCGGCGCCGACCTGGAGGAGTCGCTGGCCCGGCTCACCGACCTGGCCGCCGTCGGCTGAGGCAGGTCGCCTCCCGCGGTGTCAACCGCGACGGCGGTGGCCCGGCGTCCCCACCAGAGGCGATCGGACCACCGCCGGCTGCTGCCCGGAACGGGCCGGCCGGCGACGACGCCGGCCGGCTCAGGCGGTCACGGTGAACTCCGCGACCCGCACCACGTCCCGGTGCCGGAACTCGAAGAACAGCCGGTAGGTGCCCGCCGACGGCACCGTCACGCCGAACGCCACCACCGACTCGGGCCGGCTCGCCGCCGCCGGATGCACGTGCAGGTAGGCCAGGTCGCCGTGGCGCAACGCCACCAGGTGCCCGTAGGCACCCAGGTGCGGTTGCAGATCCCCAACCGGCTTGCCGTCCCGGCCCAACCAGACCAGCACCTGGTTCGACTCGCCCGGGCGCAGGCCGCCGTCAAGGGTGACCGTGTAGCCGTCCACGACGATCGTCTCCTGCGGCTCGGCCGGCGGCCGGGGCGCGTACCGGCCGGGGACCGGCACGTCGACGCCGAGGGTGACCGCCCGGTCGGCGTCGGCGGGCCAGAAGTCGGCGACCGCGCGCAGCGGGCCGGACGTCTGCGGGGTGAACCGCACCCGCCAGGTCCCGTCCGGGGACAGCTCCGGGTGCACGTGCCGGTAACCGGTCAGATCCCGCCCGACCAGAATCAGGTGCATCAACCGCTCGTGCGTGATCCGGAACCGGGTCACCGGCGCGCCCGCCGCGTCGACGATCCGGAAGGCCAGCTCGCCGGCGCGGCCGGCGGCCAGCGCGGGTGGCTCCAGGGCGAGGGTGTAGCCGTCCTGCGACACCTGGAGGCCACCGGGGGCGTGGTCGGCGTGGGCGGCCGGAGCGGGCGCCGCCGGTCGGGTCGGGGCGGGCGGCCCGGCGTCGAGCCGTCCGGCCACGAAGCCGAGCGCCAGGGTCAACCCGAGCACCAGCCCGGCGGCCAGCCGCCGGGACCACCGGCCCGGCTCCCCCCTGGTCGGACCGCGCCCGTCGACCGGGTGGGGGCGCCCCGCGCGGGACGCCCCCATGATCCCGGTGTCGGCCGGAGCCACCGGACGGTCGCTGGTCGCGGTCACGGCAACCGGGGCTGCAGGACGAAGAGGCCCTGCTCGATGCCGCTGACCACGACGACCCCGCTCGGGAAGTACGGGTAGACGCTCCACGCGCCGTTCATCGAGCTGCTGTCGCTGGACGGGTAGACGTCGAAGAACCCGGCCTCCGTGGCTCGGCCGGCCGCCACCTCGCGCAGGTCCAGGATGCGCAGTCCGGCCCGGTAGTTGGCCTGGTAGCTGTAGTTGCCCTTGACGTACTGGTTGTGGTCGGTGGCCCTGACTCCGGAGGGCGCGCTGTAGGTGCCGATGTGCCGGGGCGCGTCCAGGTCGGCCAGATCCCAGATGTACGTCTGGGTGTTCACCCCACGCCGGGACTCGTCCAGCTCGTCGTCGAGCAGGAAGTACCGCTGGTTCTCGGTGAACCACCCCTGGTGGGTGTACGCCCGGCCGGTGTACCCGATCCGGGAGAGCTGGCGCGGCGCCGACTTGGTCGTCACGTCCACCACGGTCACCGTGTCCTCGTTGGAGTTCACACAGATCTCCCGGCCGGTGTACGCGGTGTCCGGACCCCGGTAGACGACGCACTGGGTGTCGTGGGTGTACCCGTCGTTGCTGACGCAGCCGGCCTGCACGGGCGATTTCGGGTTGCGGACGTCGACCATGTGCAGCCCGCCGGAGCAGGTGTTCGACCCCACCGCGTAGGCGTACCCGGTCTCCTCGTTGACCGCGATGTTGTGGGAGTTGCCGAACCGGCTGTAGTGCACGTCCGCCGTCCAGGTCTGCGGCGCGGTGACGCCCCGCAACCGGGTCAGGTCGAAGACCTGCATGCCGTGGCCGGACACGTCGGCCACCACGTACGCGTGGTTCTTGTAGACCTTGATGTCCCGCCAGATCGCCGTGCGGTTCTGGTACGCGGGCAGGTTGCCCAGGTAGATTGGCGCGCTCGGGTTGGAGATGTCCACGAACGAGGTGCCGTTGCGGCGGCCGACCAGGGCGTACTCCCTGCCGGTGGCGCTGTCGGTCCAACCCCAGATGTCGTTGGCCTGACTGCCGCCGATGTCCGCCAGTGGCAGGAACGACAACAGGTCCACGTTGCGGCAGGGGTAGCCGGCCGCCTGGCCACCGGTGCAGGTCGCCGCCGCAGCGGCGACCAGCCGCTGGGTCGGCTCGCGTTGCGCCATGAACTCCTGGGCCGAGGCGCGCCCGGCGGGAGTGTCCGGCGAGTGTGCCACCGAGGTTGCCCCCGGCCCCAGCAGCGACACCGTCAGTGCGCCGACCGCCAGGGCGATTCCGATCCGGACGACTCGCATGTCGCCTCCCCACCGCCGCGCCGGTCAGCGTCGGAGCTGCGACCGTTGGTGGACCGGCGCGACGGATCGGCCCACCGGCCCGGGCGTGGCGCTCATGGCGCGGCACCCTGAATGCGCCGACATTTATCGAGGATTGTGAACGCCCTGTCCGGTCTTGACAAGATGGACAGTGAAGATAGTTCACGTACTGGTCGGACGAGCAGGGGCCCGGCGCGCCGCGCCGGGCCCCTGCGTCGTACGGGGTGGATCAGCTGTCGCCGCCGGTCTCGCCGACCGGGGCGGCGCTCACGTCGTCGATGGCGTACTTCTTGGCCGCCTCGGCCGGCACGTTCGCCGGCACCGCCCCGCGCAGCGCGAGCTGCCGCAGCGTGGCGACCGTGACCGACTCGGCGTCGACGTGGAAGTGCCGGCGCAGCGCGTGCCGGGTGTCCGACAGGCCGAACCCGTCGGTGCCCAGCGAGGTGTAGTCACCAGGCACCCAGCGGGCGATCAGGTCCGGTACCGCGCGCATCCAGTCGCTGACCGCGACCTTCGGCCCGTCGGCCTCGGCCAGCTTCTGCTGCACGTACGGCACCCGCGGCTCGCTGCCCGGATTGAGCAGGTTGTGCTCCTCGCACTGCACGGCGTCGCGGCGCAGCTCCGTCCAGGAGGTCACCGACCAGACGTCGGCGGCCACCCCCCAGTCCTGGGCGAGCAACTGCTGCGCCTTGAGCGCCCACTGCATGCCCGTGCCGGAGGCCAGGATGTTGGCCTTCGGGCCGTCGACCTGCGGGGCCGGCGCGTACCGGTAGATGCCCTTGAGCAGGCCCTCGACGTCCACCTGCGCCGGCTCGGCCGGCTGGTGGATCGGCTCGTTGTACACGGTGAGGTAGTAGAAGATGTTCTCCTGCTCCGCGCCGTACATCCGGTGCAGGCCGTTCTCCACGATGTGCGCGATCTCGAACGCGAACGCCGGGTCGTACGCGACCACCGCCGGGTTGGTGGCGGCCAGCAGCAGCGAGTGGCCGTCCTCGTGCTGGAGGCCCTCACCGTTGAGCGTGGTCCGGCCGGCGGTGGCGCCCAGCACGAAGCCACGGGTCATCTGGTCCGCCGCGGCCCAGAAGCCGTCGCCGGTGCGCTGGAACCCGAACATCGAGTAGAAGATGTACATCGGGATCATCGGCTCGTCGTGCGTGGCGTACGAGGTGCCGGCGGCGGTGAACGAGGCGACCGAGCCGGCCTCGTTGATCCCCTCGTGCAGGATCTGCCCGACGGTCGACTCCTTGTACGACAGGAACAGCTCCCGGTCGACCGAGGTGTACCGCTGACCGTGCGGCGAGTAGATCTTGGCGGTCGGGAAGATGGAGTCTAGGCCGAAGGTACGGGCCTCGTCCGGGATGATCGGCACCCAGCGCTTGCCGAACTCCTTGTCCTTCATGAGGTCCTTGAGCAGGCGGACGAAGGCCATCGTGGTGGCCACCTTCTGCTTGCCCGAGCCGCGCTTGATGTCGGAGAACCGCTCCGAGCCGGGAACGGCCAGCGACTTGTGGGTCGTCCGCCGGGTCGGCAGGTAGCCGCCGAGCTGCTGGCGCCGCTCCTTGAGGTACGCGATCTCGTCGGACTTCTCGCCCGGGTTCAGGTACGGCGGAAGGTACGGGTTCTCCTCCAGCACCTTGTCCGGGATGTCCAGGTAGAGCCGGTCGCGGAAGAGCTTCAGGTCCTCCAGCGTCAGCTTCTTCATCTGGTGGGTGGCGTTGCGGCCCTCGAAGTGCGAGCCCAGGGTCCAACCCTTGATGGTCTTGGCCAGGATGACCGTCGGCTGGCCGGTGTGCTCGGTGGCCGCCTTGTACGCCGCGTAGAGCTTGCGGTAGTCGTGGCCGCCCCGCTTGAGGTTCCAGATCTCGTCGTCGGACAGGTCCTCGACCATCTTGCGGGTGCGCGGGTCACGGCCGAAGAAGTGCTCCCGCACGTACGCCCCGGACTCCGCCTTGTAGGTCTGGTAATCGCCGTCGGGCGTGGTGTTCATCAGGTTGACCAGCGCGCCGTCGGTGTCGGCGGCCAGCAGCGGATCCCACTCGCGGCCCCAGACCACCTTGATCACGTTCCAGCCGGCGCCCCGGAAGAACGCCTCCAGCTCCTGCATGACCTTGCCGTTGCCGCGGACCGGGCCGTCCAGCCGCTGTAGGTTGCAGTTGATCACGAAGGTGAGGTTGTCCAGCTCCTCGCGGGCCGCCACCCCGATCGCGCCGAGGGTCTCCGGCTCGTCCATCTCGCCGTCGCCGAGGAACGCCCAGACGTGCTGCTGGGAGGTGTCCTTGATGCCCCGGTGCTGCAGGTAACGGTTGAACCGCGCCTGGTAGATGGCGTTCAGGCCGCCCAGCCCCATGGAAACGGTGGGGAACTCCCAGAAGTCCGGCATCAGCCGTGGGTGCGGGTACGACGGCAGCCCGCCGGCCGGGTGGGACAGCTCCTGCCGGAAACCGTCGAGCTGGTCCTCGGTCAGCCGGCCCTCGAGGAACGCCCGGGCGTACATGCCGGGGGAGGCGTGGCCCTGGTAGAAGATGTGGTCGCCGCCGCCCGGGTGGTTCTTGCCCCGGAAGAAGTGGTTGAAGCCGACCTCGTAGAGCGAGGCGGAGCTGGCGAAGGTGGAGATGTGCCCGCCGACGCCGATCTCCGGGCGCTGCGCCCGGTGCACCAGCATCGCCGCGTTCCACCGGACGTACGCCCGGATCCGCCGCTCGACGTGCTCGTCACCCGGGAACCACGGCTCGCGTTCCGGCGGGATGGTGTTGATGTAGTCGGTGGTGGTCAGCGACGGCACCCCGACCTGACGCTCGCGGGCCCGCTCCAGCAGGCGCAGCATGACGTAGCGGGCGCGCTTGGTCCCGCGCTCGTCGATGACACCGTCGAGCGACTCGACCCATTCGCTGGTCTCTTCTGGGTCGATGTCCGGAAGCTGGCTCGGCAGACCAGCGGTGATCACCGGGCGCTTGCGTTCCGTAGCCACAGGCGTTCCCTCGGTTGTGTGTGGGATAGGTCTCTGCCGCCATCCTGCCCTCTTCCGGTGCCCGTCGTCACGTCCACCGCCGGGAGACGCGACGCGCGACACAGGTACCCACCAGTAACTTCGTGCCGGTCGACGGATACGCCGGCAGGGTGCCGGTTTGCGTCACCGACCTACCCTTCGGCCATGCGATGGCAGGTGCCTTTCGGGCTGGTGCTGGCCGTGGCCGGGCTCGGCGCGAGCGTCGTCGGAGCCACTGACCTGTGGACGGGGGATCCGACGATGCTGATGGTGCTCGCACTGGGACTGGTCGCCGTGCTGGTCGGGATCGGGCTGGCCCGCGACTCCCGGCAGGCCCGGGCGCGCTCCCGCTCGTCCGACGGCGGCACCGGTTACCACTCTCCGCACACCTCGTACGGCGACGCCGGTGCGGACTCCCCGCTCGACGACCGGGCCGGCGGCTCCGGCC
>NZ_SMJY01000227.1:0-8992 GCF_004348355.1 Micromonospora sp. KC721
CAACCGACCCGACCGGCCCCGACCACCCCCAGTTCGGTACCGACCGCGCCCAGCGGACCCAACCTCAGCATCGCGGCCGAGGCGGACGGCTCCACCAAGGCCAGCGGAAGGAGCTACCGCGACGTGCGCGACGGTGACCTGCGCACCTACTGGTCCCCGGAGGGCACGACCGGGCGCATCTCGATCAAGTGGTTGTCCCCCGCCACGGTCTCCAGGATCGTCATCCGCGAGGCGTCCGACTCCGCGGGCAGAATCCGAACCTGGCGGGTCGTCAACCATCACACCGGCCAGGTCCTGGCCACCGGCAGCGGGGCGGGCACGATCGACCTTCCCCGGACCTCACTGCTGAAAATCAATTTCGAGATCACCAGCTCGACCGGCACGCCCCGGGTCGCCGAGTTCGAGACCTACGGCGGGTAGCAGCCCGCGGTCCGTTGCCCGCTCCGGATCACAAGAGCGGGCAACGGACCGGGGGCCGGCACCGACGATTCACGTGGGCGCCGGGTCACGGTGCCGCGTCATGAGTCGAGCTCAGGCCGCGTTGCGCAGGAACTGCTGGTTCTGGCCGGTGCCGCAGGTGTACTGGATCAGGCGGGTGCCGTCGGCGGTGGAGCTGCTCGGGATGTCGAGGCACTTGCCGGAGTGGCGGGCGATGACGCGGACGTAGCCGCTGCCGGCGTCCTGCGTCTGCCACTGCTGGTTCTGTGCGCTGGTGCAGGTGCGCTGGGTGATCCGGGCGCTGTTGGCGGTGGAGGCGCCGTTGACCTCGAGGCACTTGCCGGAGTGCTGGGCGACGATCTGGTGGTAGCCGTCGCCGAGGCTGCGGAACTCCCAACGCTGGTTGCTGCCGCCGTTGCAGCCGTACTGGGCGACCTCGGCCCCGTCCGCGGTGGACGCGCTGATCACGTCGACGCACTTGCCGGAGTGCCGCGCGGTGAGGGTGACCGTCGCGGTGCCACCTCCGCCGTCACCCCAGCCGTGCCGGAGGCGGTCCGCGCCGGTGGAGTTACGGATGCTCACGGTCAGATCCGTGCCGCTGCCCCGGAGCGCGAACATGGAGTACCAGTCGTGGTTCTGTCCGGCGGTGATCTTGCCGCCGAGCGCGGGCCAGTAGACCGAACCCATGCTGCGGGCGCGCATGCTGTCGGTGACCGCGCGAATGTGCCGGACGAAGTTGTTGGTGCTGGCGGCGTCGTTGTAGTTCAGGCCGGTATCCATGGGCGCACCGAACTCGGTCAGGATCGCCCGCGAGGCGCAGGAGCCCAGACGGGCCTCGAAGTGGCTGCGCCAGCCGGCGTAGTCGTTCGTGCCGAACATGAAGGCGTAATGGTGGTAGGACAACAGGGTGCCGTTGAACCGGCTGTCGCCGCACAAGGGCCTGAG
The DNA here is from genome assembly GCF_004348355.1 of Micromonospora sp. KC721. NCBI lineage: Bacteria > Bacillati > Actinomycetota > Actinomycetes > Micromonosporales > Micromonosporaceae > Micromonospora > Micromonospora sp. KC721. Next base: position 1,384 of record NZ_SMJY01000227.1, read on the forward strand.
GTCGGTGCTGTAGCCGGTGCCGCTGACGAGGATGCGGCCCTTCGGCACCGACGGGCGGGCGTTGATCCACGAGGCCGCGAGGTTCATCCACTCCGCGGCGCTGTAACCGTGAGGCTCGTTCATCGGCTCGAAGTAGACCAAACCGTTGGAGCCGTACGCGCCGGTCACGGCGTCCCACATCGAGTTGAACGCAGCCGTGTTCGTGATCCGACCGCCCGACGCGGCCCCGTCCTCCCAGTAAGCGAGGATGACCTTGAACCCTCTGGCGGTCGCGGCGTCGATCGTGCCGCGATACGCGTTCCACCACGACGAACCGACCGTGTGCGTGTTGACCGGCAACCTGACGGTGTTGACCCCGAGCTGACTGTCGAAACCCTGGTAGACCGCATCCGCCTTGGCCCGCACCGTCGCGTAGCTGTCCGACTGGCTCAACCCGTCCAGAACGAGCAGACCCTCCACGAAGTTGTCGCCGAGCACCGCCCAGTTCACACCCCTGAACTGACTGGTGTCCGCACTGGCCGACGACGCACCGGCCACCGCGACGACCGGCACCAGAAGCAGGGCACTGGCAACGCTGACCAGGATCCGACGCAGGGAACGGGAACGCGCCGACGAGGCGCTGGTATTACCGGTTCGTGGCATGGTGGTGGCCCATCTGCTAGGTGATGTAACTGATGAGCGTGCCCAAGAGTTAGGTCGTCGTCAATATCTCCGGCGCCGGCCGAGGGGCGGACGCTACGCGCCGAGCCGGCCCTACCGGCCGCGGAAGCGGGCGGGCCGCTTCTCCAGGAACGCGCGCATGCCCTCGGCCTGGTCCTCGGTGGCGAACAGGGCGTGGAACGCGCGTCGTTCGAAGAGCAGCCCCTCCCGCAGCCCGACCTCCTGGGCGCGGTCAACCGCCTCGCGGGCGGTCATCACGGCCGGCTTGCCGTACCCGGCGATGGTCTCGGCCACGGCCGCCGTCTCGGGCAGCAGCCGCTCGGCGGGGAACACCCGGGCGACCAGGCCGGCGCGTTCCGCCTCCTCGGCATCCATCAGCCGGCCGGTGAGGATCAGGTCCATCGCCTTGGACCTGCCGATGAGTCTGGTCAGTCGCTGGGTGCCGCCGATGCCCGGGATGACACCGAGCTTGATCTCCGGCTGGCCGAACCGGGCGGTGTCCGCAGCGAAGATCAGGTCGCACATCATCGCCAGTTCGCAGCCACCGCCCAGGGCGTAACCGGCGACTGCGGCGATCTTCGGCGTACGCAGTGCGGCGAAGGCGTCCCAGCCGGCGAAGAAGTCCTCGGTGAGCATCTCCACCGATGTCCTCGGTGCCATCTCGCGGATGTCGGCGCCGGCGGCGAAGGCCCGGTCGGAGCCGGTGACGACGAAGCAGCCCACGTCGGGGTCGCGGTCGAGCGGGCGCAGCGTGTCGACCAGTTCCGTCATCAGCTCGGTGTTGAGGGCGTTGAGAACCTCCGGCCGGTGCAGGTACACCGTCACGACCCGGCCGCGTCGCTCGATCTTGATGTGGTTCATGTGGCTTTCCCCTCCGGTCAGGAGTCCCAGATGGCGCCGTACGCCGGGATGCCGCGGCGTTCCAGGCCGTGCACGACCTGCCAGGTCAGCTTCTTGTTCGAGATGCAGATGACGGCCTCGGCACCGAATGCCGCGTACGCGGTGTAGGCGAGTTGCACCATGTCTGGCTTGCCGTGTTCGGCGGTGTCCCAGACGATCGCGTCCGGCTGGTCGGCGAGGATCTCGTCGACCAGCGCGTCGCCGTAGGTGGCCCGTGGGCTACGGGTCGCCCAGACCAGCCGGGAGGGGACCTTGTGGGCCAGCAGGTGGGGCAGTACGGGCCCGATGCCGCTGCCGGTGGCGACGTAGACCACCTTCGTGAACAGGGTCTCGATGTTGGCCACCCCGGCGGTGGTGATGCCCTTGACCCAGACGTGGGAGGGGGTGTCGTCGATGAACGATCCGGTCCAGTCGCCGGCCCGGGAGATGGTCAGCCGGAAGCCGTTCTCGCCGGGAGTGGGCACGTTGGCGAAGGAGTGCCACTCCCAGAGTGGACGGCGGCTGATCGCGGTGGAGGACCCGGCGAAGGGTGTCACGCCGTGGTCGAACCGGACCACCGCGACGTGGCGGGAGGGCCGGGTGATCTCCACCGGCACCCTGCGCAGGCGCAGCCAGGGCAGGGCGACGCTGGTGGTGAGGAGGGCGAGGACCCAGATCTGCGGTGCGGTCGACGGAATCCGGTCGGGGTCCGCCCGGACGGCGAGCACCGTCTGGGCCCAGAACAGGGCCAGCGCGGCCCATCCGCCGAAGCGGTGCATTCGTTCGAACCGGTCGTGGTGTCGGGCCCGGTAGCTCGGTCGCGCCGTCATGACGATGACAGCCAGGAGCCCGAGCAGGAGGTAGGAGACCACGAGGAAGCCGTCCGGCACGGGTTCGCCCCGGTACGCGGCGGTGGTGGCGGACCCGACGAGGACCAGGAACCACAGTGTCCCGGCGAGCGCGCCGCCGACGTGCAGCCCGCCGAAGTGGTACACCTTCGCCAGGGTCCAACGGATCTTCAGTGGCCACCGGGTGGGCGCCCGGGTGGCGAGCCAGAACAGCAGATTGATGACGTACTGCTGGCGGATGAGGATGGCGAGGGTGAAGTTGGCCAGGACCACGTTGGAGATGGCGGTGAGGTTGATGGGGCCGGTCGACCACCAGCCGCCGTGGGTGAGTGCGTGTCCGAGCAGCGCCAGGTTCGCCGTGAGCACGAGGGCGACCAGGCGGTGATGGTGCATCAGGCGGGGATGCTTGAGAATACGCCGGGGCAGCGACGTGGCCGGGGGCAGCGGGACCGGGGTCAGGTTCGGCCCGTCGGCAGCGGCGGGCGGGGCCGGGGTGCCGGCCGGACTGATCACGCTCATGCGGCCTGCTCCCACTGCCCGGAGGCGGCCAGCCGCAGCAGGGCCGCCTTGTCGATCTTTCCGCGGCTCGTTTCGGGCAACGCGGCCATCGGATGGATGGTGGTGGGGACGCAGTAGTAGGGCAGGGCGGCGGCGACGGCCTGCCTCGCCACCTCCGGGTCGACGTGGTGGGGGGCGACGAACGACACGAGGGTGCGGTCGTCGAGTTTGAGGGTGGCCGCCCGCCGGCAGCCGGGTACGGACTCGAGGACCGCGGAGACGGAGTCGAGTTCGACCCGGAACCCGCGGATCTTCACCTGGTCGTCGGTTCGGCCGAGGTGTTCCAGTTGCCCGTCCGGGGTCCAGCGGCCGAGGTCCCGGGTGCGGAACATCAACCGCCCGCCGCCGAGGAACGGGTCGGGGGCGTAGCGTTCGGCGTTCAGCTGCGGGTTGTCGAGGTAGCCGGCGGAGACGCAGTCGCCGCCGGCCCACATCTCGCCGACGTCGCCGATGGCGCAGGGGCGACCGGCCGGGTCGAGGACGTAGACGGTGTTGTTGGGGGTCGGGCGGCCGATGGTCAGGCGGGCGGCGTGCCCGTCGTGACGGTGCATCGTGTTCACGATGGTGGTCTCGGTGGGACCGCACGCGTTGTAGAAGACACGGCGGCGGGCCCACCGGTCGGCCAGCGACCGGGGGCAGGGCTCACCGGCCACCGCCACCACCTTCACCTGTTCGCACCGGTCGGGGTCGAGGCCGCTGAGGATGGTCGGGGTGGCGATGAGCGCGTCGACCCGCTCGGCGGTGGCGGCGATGTCCCGGCCCCGGATGACCAGGGTGGCGCCGTGGCTGAGGCAGCCGAGGATCTCCCACGCCGCCATGTCGAAGGCCACGTTGAGGAGCTGACCGACCCGCCAACCCGGCCGGATGCCGAGGTTTCCCGGTGCGGTGAGCAGGATGTTGCAGACGTTGCGGTGGGTGACGACGACTCCGTTGGGCCGTCCCGTGGTGCCGGAGGTGAACAGCACGTAGCAGTTCTCGCCGGTGCTGCCCGGCTGCTCGGTCGGGACGAACCGGTCCGGGCAGCGGCCGAGAGGCCGCGCCATCACGGAGTCCACCGCGACGAGGTGGTGTCCGGCCGGTACCGGTATCCGGTCGGCGGCCGCGGACACGGTCAGGATGACCCGGGTGGCTGCGGCGTGGATGACATGACGCAGATGGGTGGGCGGGGCGAGGCCGACGTCCTGCGGCACGTACGCCGCACCGGCCTTCAACGCCGCCAGGATTCCGACGAGCATGGGGATGCCGCGGCGAACGAACACCGCCACGTTGTCGCCGGGGCGTACGCCCAGCTCGGCGAGGTGGGCGGCGAGCCGGTTGGCCTGCCGGTCCAGCTCCCCGTAGGTGATCGTGGCGCTGAGGTGCTCGGCGGCGACGGTGTCGGGGCGGGCGGCGGCGTGCCGTTCGACGGCGTGGTGGACGCGGGTCTCCGGCAGCGCCACGACCGGCCCCTGGCCGTACCGCTGGAACAGATGGCGGTCCCGGTCGCCGAGGTGGTCCAGTAGGGCCGTGGACCAGGCAAAGGTCCGCTCGATCAGCTGCTGATGCATCCGTCATGTCCTCCGATCGACGGTGCGCGGCGCCCACCGCACACACATCGATGGTCGAAAATAATTCTCAGAACGTTCTTAGAGCGCGCGGACGCAGCACTGATTACGCCGGGCGGACGCGTCGGAAACGGGCGGCGCCGCGGGCAGCCGGACGGTGAAGTGGGCACCCCGGCCCGGCCGGCCGGCGGCGGTGATCGTGCCGCCGTGGCTCTCCACGACCTCGCGGGTCAGGGCCAGCCCGATGCCGTAGCCCCGGCTGCCGGCACCCCGGGCGAAGCGGTCGAAGACTTCAGGGTGTCGCGCCGGGTCGAAGCCGACTCCGGTGTCCCGGACGGTCAGTTCCACCGTACGGCCGTCGTCGACCGTGGCGATGCGGATGGTGATCCGGCCTCCCGCAGGGGTGTGGCCGATGGCGTTGTCGACCAGCGCGGAGAGCACCCGCCGCAGGGCGGTGCGGACACCGAGCACCTGATGCTGTTCCGCTCCCGTCCACAGCACCGCACTCAGCCCGCGCTCCGCCAGGCGTCCCGCCTCGGCGGCGAGCAGCTCGGCGGCGACGGGGGCCAGATCGATCCGCTCGCGTTCGGGCACCCCCGACCGCAGCCGGGCGGCGCGCAGCACGTCGTCGAGGACCTCGCCGAGTTCGCGGGTGCTGGCCGCCAGGCGGCGCAGCTCGGACGCGATCGGCTCGGACAGATCGTCCGCACCTCGGAGCATCAGTTGGCTGCGGGTGTGCAACCGGGTCAGCGGGGCCCGTAGTTCGTGGCTCGCGTCCGTGACGAACCGGCGGCGTAGGGCGAGCAGTGCCGCCACCGGATCTATCGCCCGACGGGCTGCCGCCGCGCTGACGGGCACCGCGACGATCAGGGTCGCCAGAGCGCCGCCGGTCAGTCCGGCCACCCATCGCCGTCGGTCCTGTCGCTGTCGGCGCTCGTCGAGTACCGCCTGCCTCACCTCGGTCCCGAACCGCTCGGTTCGTACCCGATAGACGGTGCCGTTGCCCGAAACAATCTCCTCCAGCGTGCCGCCGTACGTCGCGACGGTCTGCATCGAGCCCCGGCGCGGGAAGCCCGCGGGCGCATCGGCAGGAGCGCCACACCCCTCGCCGGGCAGGACGAACAGCCACAGGCCGGACTGTGCGTGGCCGGCATTACCGCGGCGCAGGGCGTGGCCGAGAGAGCGGTCGACGGCGCTGTCCTGTCGGTGCCCGGCGGCCAGCAGGATCAGAACGCCGACGAGCAGGAACGTGCCGCAGATCCCGAAGACGAGGCTCGCGGCCACGGACATCCGAGCGCGGCGCAGAATACGCCTTTCGCGATCCTGCGCCGCTGCGGTCACAGGGTGCCGATCTGGTAACCCAACCCGTGCACGGTACGCACGACGGCCGTTCCCAACTTGCGACGGAGATAGTGCACGTAGGTGTCCACGATCGACTCGGAGTCGGCGCCGTCGAAGACCACTCGACGCAGCTGGGCGCGGCTGTGCACCGCCCGGGGGCGTAGCGCCAGCGAATGGATCAGCGCGAACTCGCGGCCGGACAGGGGCACGAATCCTCCGCCGGGTAAACGGACGCCACGCAGCGCCGTGTCGAGCCGGGCCGTCCCCAGGGGGATGGTGTCGGCGTCGTCGGTGACGCGCCGAGTCAGCGCCCGGATCCGGGCCAGTAGCTCCGGCACCTCGAACGGCTTGGCGAGGTAGTCGTCGGCCCCGGAGTCGAGGCCGTCGACGAGGTCGGCGGTGTCACCGAGCGCGGTCAGCATCAGGATGCGGGCGTCGACGGCCCGCTGGCGCAGCCGTACGACCACGTCCAGGCCGTCGAGCGCGGGCAGTCCGCGGTCCACGACGATCACCCGGTACGACCGGGTCAGTCCGAGGTGGAGGCCACGCTGACCGTCGGCGACGTGGTCGGTGGAATAGCCCTCGACAGCGAACAGGTCGACCAGCATCTCGGCGAGTTCGTTGTCGTCCTCCATGAGGAGAATCCGACACGAGTCAATAGTTGAGCTCTCCTCCACTCCAATATAGTGACACCCGTTGCGGCGATTGTCATGGAGGCTGGTAGAGCGCACCAGGATAGGGATACATCAATATTTTGGAATGATTCCAAACTCTGCGGGCGCTGTCGACAAATCCGTCGTGACACCAAGCGAATCGGTGTGCCCACGGGCCCGCTGACCTTGCCGACCCGGCAGGGGTCGACTCCCCCACCGACGCGTGCTCGAGCGCACGACGACCAGTTGGCCCCGGCGTCGCGCGGTGAGCCCCACCCCGGTCGGGAACTGGCTGGCCGGGATGGTGAGCACGGCCCGGACGCCGCTGGCGGCCAGGTGGTCGACCACGATGCCGTCCTGATCCTTCCGGGACGCCCACCGGGCGCAGCCCGGCGTCGGCGATGACTCCCACTTCCCCGGATGTCCGGACCCACCGCGTCGTGGGCACGGTCGCGCCGTACGCGGCAGAGCAGCGCGAGTCCCTGGGCGAATCCCGAGGTGATCATCAGCCGTTCGGGGCAGGTGAGGATCCCTTCGGACCCGGCCCGGGTATCCGGCGAGGGTGTGCCGGACCACCTGGCAGGCCGGAGGGAGGGGCATCGCCCTGCTCCCGGCGGCCCGCGGAGCTGATCACCGAGCTGACGCAGCGAATCCAGTCCTGGCGTGGGTGGGAAGGTGGAGACGTCCGCGCCGCCGACGCGCAAATCCCAGACTTCAGGCGTGGGCGTCTGGTCCGGGATCAGCGCCGAGCGGGACACGCCGAGATCCGCGGCGAGCTGGCGGCCCGACGGGACGCAGGTGCCGGGGCGCAGCGCACCCTCCTCGATCTGCCTGCGTAGCGCGTTACGGAGCTGCACCGCCAATGTCTCACGCGAGCCGCTGCCAATTGACAGGCTCAGATGCCACACCGAATGGCCCCCCTCACGGCCGTCGTCCGGTGCGGCGGCAATCGCACGTTTCCGGCTCGGCCACCGGGGAAGCGACCGTGCGCACCCACATCAACGGAGGAAGTCCGACCTGTCGCTTCACGCGATGGACCAGCACCAGCGGCAGCGCGGGAACCGGACTGTTCGCAGGGGGCTCCACAGTGTCCTCATTGTCGACCGTCATGGCCGCATATCCCGCC
>NZ_SMJY01000228.1:0-8981 GCF_004348355.1 Micromonospora sp. KC721
GCTCGGGGGTGGGCTGCTCGGCGGCGGGTTGCCGTCCAGGCCCAGGAACGAGATGGCGTAGGCCAGCATTCCGGGCTGAGGCAGCGTGTGTCCCGTATTCGAGATGCTGATTCCCTCGACAGCAGTACCGTATCGGGTACGTGTCCAGTTCGGCTGCGGATAGTCGGTCTGAGACGGGGTCTGGCTCAGATTGGCCAGGTTGGTCCACTGCTTGATCTCTTCGCCGAAGTTGTTGTAGTGCAGCGTCGTATCCGTCGCCCCGTGCCACAGTTGCATCCGCGGGTACCGCCCGGTGTAGCCCGGGTGCATGGCGCGGGCAGTATCCCCCCACTGCTGTGCCGTTTTGACGACGTTGCCCCCGGCGCACCGACTGTTCCACAGTGAGCCGTCGGTGGTGGCAAAACAACCGGCCGGTACCCCGGAAAACGCCGAACCGGCCGCGAAAACGTCCGGATACTCGGCGGCCAGGACGTTGGTCATCATGGCCCCGGAGGAGAAACCGCTGACCACAATCCGGGACGGATCGACGTTGTACCGGGTCCGCGCCCAGCCGACCATCGACATGATGCCCGTGGAGTCGCTGCCGCCGTCGCGCCGCAACGCTTGTGGAGTCGACACATCGAAGCAGCGACCGCTGCGCGTGGCCTCCGGTACGACGATGACGTACCCGTACTGGTCCGCCGCCGTCACAAAATCGCGCCCGTTGCCGTTGACAATCGCTGATGCCGACCCGGAGCAGTAGTGGACCAACAGCAACAGAGCCGGCCGCGATGCCAGCCTGTCCGGCGCGTACACGTACATGTTGAGATTCGTGGGGTTGTTGCCAAAGTTGAAGACCTGCGTCAGCGCGGCGGCCGACGCTGGTTGAGACGTCACAAGGGCGATGCCGAGGGAGGCCAGTACCGCTGCGACTGCTGCGGCGAGTAGTCGTTTCACGAGCCCTCCTTGCGCCGGCGCGGCGGAATTCTGTGTGCTGCTCAGGCCGCGGTGATGGTCCACTTGTCGTTGTTTGCCACCGTTGCAGGACGTTTGCCGGCGCGACGCATTGTTGCGCGGGGCGGAGCCGGCAGTGGGCCATGAGACGTATTCGAAACGTATGTCGTGTGACCTATGCTGTCAAGAGATGGACTATCTTCAATGGAAAGGTCCTGGCGGAGCCACCCCTGGATGCTCTGCATCGGCCAGGCAGGGCCTCGGCGGGCATACCGTCGCGCCGGCCGGCGGCCGTCCGGCATCGGCCACCGGGCAGAATCGGGCGGTGCCTGTCCACCAGATCACCGACCCCGACGACGACCGGATCGCCGACTACCGCGCGTTGACCGACGTCGAGCTGCGTACCCGTTGGGAGCCGCCGCACGGCCTGTTCATCGCCGAGGGGGAGCTGGTGCTGCGCCGGGCGCTGCGCGCCGGTTACCCGGCCCGGTCGTTCCTGGTCGACGCCAAACGGGCCGACCAACTCGCCGACCTCGACACCGGCGACGCCCCGGTGTACGCGGCCACCCCGGACGTGCTGGAGAAGGCCACCGGCTTCCACGTGCACCGGGGGGTGCTCGCCTCGTTCCGGCGCAAGCCGCTGCCGAGCGCGGACGAGGTGCTGGCCGCCGCCCGCCGGGTGGTGATCCTGGAGGACGTCAACAACCACACCAATCTCGGCGCGGTCTTCCGAGGTGCCGCCGCGCTCGGCATCGACGCGGTGCTGCTGTCGCCGTCCTGCGCCGATCCGCTCTACCGGCGCAGCGTGCGGGTCAGCATGGGGGAGGTCTTCGCGGTGCCGTACGCCAAGCTCGACCGCTGGCCCGTGGGCCTCGACCAGGTGCGGGAGGCGGGCTTCACCGTGCTCGCCATGACGCCGGCTCCGGACGCCGTACCGATCCAGCGGTTGACCGCGGCACAGCGCGAGCGGGCGGCGTTGCTGCTGGGGGCCGAGGGCCCCGGCCTCACCGCGGCGGCCCAGTCCGCCAGCGACGTACGGGTGGTCATCCCGATGCGGCGCGGAGTGGACTCGTTGAACGTGGCCGCCGCCGCGGCGGTGGCGTTCTGGGAGCTGGGTCGCGACGACCCACCGTTCGGCGGCGGGTAGCCGCGCGTCCGTCGCTTCGGGTTGCATGACCATGCGCCCTGATGAATAATCTTCCCCGTGTCCAAGGTTCTCACCTCCCTGCCCATCGGCGAACGTGTCGGCATCGCCTTCTCCGGCGGCCTCGACACCTCGGTCGCGGTCGCGTGGATGCGCGACAAGGGCGCCGTTCCATGCGCCTACACCGCCGACATCGGCCAGTACGACGAGCCCGACATCGCCTCGGTGCCCGGTCGCGCGCTCAGCTACGGCGCCGAGGTCGCCCGACTGGTCGACTGCCGCGCCGCCCTGGTCGAGGAGGGCCTGGCGGCGTTGACCTGCGGGGCGTTCCACATCCGCTCGGGCGGGCGGGCGTACTTCAACACCACCCCGCTCGGTCGGGCCGTGACCGGGACCCTGCTGGTGCGGGCGATGATCGCCGACGACGTCCAGATCTGGGGCGACGGGTCGACCTTCAAGGGCAACGACATCGAGCGGTTCTACCGGTATGGACTGCTGGCCAACCCGCAGCTGCGGATCTACAAGCCGTGGCTCGACACCGACTTCGTCACCGAACTGGGTGGGCGCAAGGAGATGTCGGAGTGGCTGCTCGAACGCGGCCTGCCGTACCGGGACAGCACCGAGAAGGCGTACTCGACCGACGCCAACATCTGGGGCGCCACGCACGAGGCGAAAACCCTCGAACACCTCGACACCGGCATCGAGACGGTCAACCCGATCATGGGGGTCCGGTTCTGGGACCCGTCGGTGGAGATCCCGACCGAGGACGTCACGATCGGCTTCGAGCAGGGACGCCCGGTGACGATCAACGGCAAGGAGTTCGGCAGCCCCGTCGACCTGGTGCTGGAGGCCAACGCCATCGGCGGCCGGCACGGCCTGGGCATGTCGGACCAGATCGAGAACCGGATCATCGAGGCCAAGAGCCGGGGCATCTACGAGGCGCCCGGCATGGCGCTGCTGCACGCCGCGTACGAACGGCTGGTCAACGCCATCCACAACGAGGACACCCTGGCGAACTACCACAACGAGGGTCGCCGCCTGGGTCGGCTGATGTACGAGGGGCGCTGGCTGGACCCGCAGGCGCTGATGCTGCGCGAGTCGTTGCAGCGCTGGGTCGGCACGGCGGTCACCGGCGAGGTGACGTTGCGGCTGCGCCGGGGCGAGGACTACTCAATTCTGGACACCAGCGGCCCCGCGTTCAGCTACCACCCCGACAAGCTGTCGATGGAGCGTACCGAGGACTCGGCGTTCGGCCCGTCGGACCGGATCGGCCAGCTCACCATGCGCAACCTGGACATCGCCGACTCACGGGCGAAGCTGGAGCAGTACGCCACCCTCGGCATGGTCGGCGGCGCGACCCCCCAGCGGATGGTCGGCGCGGCACAGGCAGCCTCGACCGGGCTGATCGGTGCGATGCCACAGGGCGGCGCGGAAGCCATCGCGTCCCGGGGCATCGCCCCCGGCGAGGACGAGGCACTCGACCGCGCCGCGATGGAGTTCGGCGTCGACTGAGCGACGCCTCGTGACGGGGTCACCCGAGCCGTAGGCCGCGGTCCCGGGCGACCCCGTCACACCGAGCGGCTACCGGTCGACGCGCACGAGCCGCCAGCGGTTGTCGCCGCTGCCGTTGTCGGAATCCTGGACTGCCTGGGCGCCCCAGGCGGTGCTTGCGTTGAGGACGCCGAGGAGCTTGCCGCTGTTGCCGTTGCGGATCCTGTAGGTGCCGTCGCCGTTGTCGACGAGGATCCAGCGGTGGTCGGCGGTGCCGTTGTCGGCCCATTGCAGGACGCGGGCGTTGTCGGCGGTGGACATGTTCTCCACGCCGAGGACCTTGCCGCTGTGGGCGTTGCGGAACCGGACGGCGTTACCGTCGGGCACCATCACCCAGTTGTGGTCGGCGGTGCCGGTGTCGCCCCACATCACCGCCAGGCCGCCGTCGGCGGTGGACATGTTCTGCACGCCCAGGACCAGGCCGGTGGCAGCGTTGGTCAGCTTGTACGTGCCGCTGCCGGGGGTGCTGCCCGATGTGGTGTTCCAGTACACGGTGTAGTTGAAGCCGTGGGCGTCGTGGAAGGGGCCGAGGTTGACGGTGGCGCCGTTGGCGGTCGCGGTGAACGCCAGGGCGTTGGCGCTGGTCCGGGTGATCGACGAGGGGTCGAGCGTCGGTAGTGATCCGAGCGAGGAGTTGCCGTAGTTGCCGCACAGCACCGCTGGACCGTAGGTGATGGCCTGGACGTTGGTGTTGTCGTTGGCGGCCTGCATGATGGCCCGCATCGGCAGCCGTACCGTGATCGTGTCACCCGCTGCCCAACTGCGGGTGACGGTCGCGTAGCTGCCCGGCGTCGTCTCGACGCTCTGCGCCTGGCCGTTGACCGCGATCGTCGCCCCGCTGGTCCATGCGGGGATCCGGATCCGGATGCTCCACGAGCCGCTCATCGCGCCGGCGAGCGTGAGCGTCGTGGTGTCACTGACCGGGTACGTCGTGCTCTGCGTGACCGTGATGCCGCGCTGGGACCAGTCGAGCACCGACGGCACGAAGAGGTTCACGGTCAAGGTCGTGTCGTTGTGGAAGTAGATGGAGTCCATCAGCTTCATGTTCGTCTCGATGCCGGTGCCCTGGCAGCACCAGAAGGAGTTGTAGTCGGTGCTCCAGGTTCCGCCGCCCCACGCCGGGCCCACGCCCCGGCGGCCACCGGGGTTGAGCGGCGTGAAGTAGGTGATGTGGCCACGGCTGTCGTTCGGGTTCTGCGCGCCGATCAGGTGGTTGAGCAGCGCCCGCTCGTAGTAGTCGAAGTACGCCGACCGGTTCGGGTCGATCAGCCACAGCTCCCGGGTGAGCTTCAGCATGTTGTACGTGTTGCACTGCTCGCAGGTGTCCGTGTTGAGGTAGCGGGCGATGGCGTGGGGTGGGCGGAAGTGTTCGGCCTGGCTGTTGCCGCCGATCACGTAGGTGTGCGCATTGACGGTGATGTTCCAGGCGTTGGTGGCGATGTCGCGGTAGCGGGTTGTGCCGGTGGCCTTGTACTCGCGGGCGGCGCCGATCCACTTGGGTACCTGGGTGTTCGCGTGTAGCCCGCTGAGCTGGTCCTGATTGGCGGCGAGGGGGTTGAACACAGCGGCGTGGTCGAAGCGCTGTGCGACGGTCAACCAGCGGCTGTCGCCGGTCTGCTGGTAGATGTCGGCGAGCACGGCGTTCATGCCGCCGAACTCGGTGCCGAGCATGTTCTGCATCTGGCTGGAGGACAGCCGTGCGGTACGCGCGTCGACCCAGCCGGCGAGCGCCAGCAGCACGGTGCGGGCCTGGGTGTTGCCGATGTACCGCCACGCGTCGAGGAGCCCGGCGAGGGTCTTGTGGATGCAGTAGTAAGGGACGTTGCCGTTGCTCAGCGTGCGGGCTTCGAGTGCGGTGAAGTCGGACTCCGGGAAGCCGGACAGGTAGCCGGTGCCGAACCCGGCCGCTGCGTTGTTGGCCTGGCACCTGGCCAGCTCGGCCACCATGTAGTTCGCCTTGTCCCGGCACGTGGTGTCACCCAGGACGGCCCAAGCCTGGGCCCAGGCGGTCAGGAAGTGGCCCTGCATGTGCGTGCGGAACGGGAAGTTCGGGGCGTCCCAGCCGCCGTTCGGGGCTGCGCCGTTGGTGGTGAGCCGGTGGTTGGCCCGAAAGTTGTAAAGCAGTCGGTCCACGTCAACGAAACGCAGGTAGCTCAGCGTGCGGGTCTGATTGTCCATGAACCGGCCAGGGGTGAGGCGAACCTGCCCCATGGGAAACGGGTATGCCGAGACACCGATGTCCGCCCGGGCCGGTGGAAGCTCGGCTGCTGACGCCGGCCCCGCGCCGACAAGCTCGGCACCGGTGAACGAGATGATCGCACCACCGGCGGCAGCTTGGATAAGGCGGCGGCGGCTAACAGGCGAGGAAGGCATGAGAGCTCCGGGATCTCTTGTGAGGACGGCGAACGCGCTGGACTGGTGATCAAGGGACCGGTGTGGTGCGGTGACGGTACTTCCGGGTGGCGGGTGGGTGTGGTGGAGGATGGAACCGTTTCGGAAGGCATCCTTACCAAGAGCGGCGGCAGAAATCGCACTAACTCCGGGCGTCACGACGCCATCGACGGTCGCCATTGTGACAGTACGAGGGTTAACTGACGACTGTCAACGTTCGTCCAGTACGCGGAGGGTCCCCAACCAGGGATCCTGCGAGCAGTTCGCATGGAGGCGCCACGTCGACCCTGCCGGTGCCGAAAGCGTCATCAGCGCTGGTCAGGAAGCACGTGGAGGAGGCTGCTGGGCCGGCGGTGTCGGTGAACGTGCAGGCGTGTCAGTGTCGCGGGGTCGGTGAAGCGGATCGAACAGTGAGCCATTTCGAGCCACACGGGATGACCGCGCGCAGCGAGAAGATGTCCGGTGAACCAAGACGCGCCAGATGAGACGTACGTAAATGGACGCAGAACCTCGATATGGAGCTGGTCCTCCTGTCGGCCAACTCCGCAGTGACACGGCGCTGGCCGTCCTGCACGCGATCAGGCCCGGACCGGTGGCCACTCTCGGTAGTCAACGCCCTGCATCGGAGGGCTCGCGGGGTCGGTGCCGCCTGCGGAAAGTTGAGCCACGACGACCCGCAGTGAGCGCTAGCCACCCGCGACCCCCGAGCTGAGTTGTCAGGATCGGATCGCCACGGTCCGGCCGTGTCGCTTCCGACCGTAGTCCTCCATTCACCAGAATGTCAGCTACACGGTTCGCTCTCGCCGGGCGGGGCCGTGCCCGGGTCGCATCCTGAGCGGCCCCGTCCCGCCGAAGGAGGCCGACGTGCGTATCCCCTGGTATCGGTGCCCGATCACGGTCCTGCCGGTTCTGCCGAGGCGCGAGCCGGGGACCCATCTGCCGGAGTGGCTGCGCCAGCCGACCCGTCCGAGGCCGGCGCCGGCGCCGGACCTGCCCGGTCGACTGACCCTGGCCCGGCAGTGGTGGACCGGCCGGCGGTCCGGGTGAGGGGAACCTGACCGACTCGGCTTCGCCGCCGGCCGGTTCAGACGCGGGGTGACGGAGGGTAGCGTGTCGCCCGTGTTCCCTACCGTCCGTGAGGTGCTCGCGCTGGACCCGGTTCGGCACGGTGCCCCGCGTCTGGTGGCCGGAGACGCCGGCCTGGACCGGCCGGTGCGCTGGGTGCACGTGGCCGAGGTACCGGACATCGCCAGCCTGCTCGGCGGTGGGGAACTGGTGCTCACCACCGGCATCGGACTGCCCGCCGACGACGCCGGGCTGCGCGCGTTCATCGCGGACCTGGCCGGCGTCGGCGTCTCCGGCCTGGTGGTGGAGCTGGGCCGGCGCTACGGCACGGGGGTGCCCCGGGTGATGGCGGTGGCGGCCGAGCGACGCGGATTGCCCCTGGTCGAGCTGCGGCGAGCCACCCCGTTCGTACGGATCACCGAGGCGGTGCACGCACTGATCGTCGACGCCCAGCTCCACGAGCTGCGCGCCACCGAGGAGATCCACCAACGGTTCACCGAGCTTTCCGTCGACGGCGCCGACCCCGCCGAGGTGGTACGCCAGGCCGCCGAGCTGTCCGGCTGTCCCGTGGTGCTGGAAAACCTGTCCCGGCAGGTCCTCGCGTACGACCCGGCGGGGGAGAACGCCGACCTGCTGCTGGACGGCTGGGAGCAGCACTCCCGGCGGATCCGCCCGACCGGGCGGACCGCGTACGACGTGGACAGCGGCTGGCTGGTGACCACCGTCGGCGCCCGGGGGCAGGACTGGGGGCGGCTGCTGCTGCGGTGGCCGGGCCGCGGCGACCTGGGCGCGGGCACTGCCCACCCGGGCAGCGCCCCGCCCACCCGGCTGACCATCCTGGTGGAACGGGCCGCCTCCGCGCTGGCGTTGGGCCGGCTGATCAGGCGCGACGCCGAAGGGCTGGAACGTCAGCTGCACCGAACCCTGCTCACCGCGCTGCTGGACCACTCCCGCCCGGTGGACGAGGTCGCGCTGCGGGCCCGGGCGCTCGGCGTCACCCTCCAGCGGCGGCACCTGGTCGGGGTGGTGGTGCGGCAGCGCCGGGACGACCCGGCGGACGGGGGCCCGGCGGACGCCGCCTGGTCGGCGATGGACTCGCCGCAGGCCGGCCCGGCCCGGTTGCGGGATCTGGCCGAGGCGGTCGGCCACGCCCTGCGGGAGGCGAAGCTGACCGCCCTGACCAGCGCGATTGACGACCAGGCGGTGGGTGCGCTGCTCGCCCTGCCGGACGCCGCGGCCGAGGACGCCGCCCTCGCCGCATTCGCCGCCGCGCTGCGCCGTGTCCGCCTCAACACCCCGGCGTGGCGAGGGCCGGGCGTCGACGAGGTGATCATCGCGGCGGGGTCCGGCGTGGACAGTCTGCGGGAGGCGCGCCGGTCGTTGATTGAGGCCCGGCAGGTCGCCGACACGGCCCGGTGGGACCGTCGTGACCTACCGGTGTTCCGGCTGCCGCACGTCGGTCTGGCCGGACTGCTGCACCTGCTGCGCGACGAGCCCCGGGTGCAGACCTTCGTCGAGCGGCAACTCGGCGCTCTGCTCGCCCACGACGCCCGGCATCCGCGGGATCCGCTGCTCGGCACCCTGCGCGCGTACCTCGACCAGGGCCGCAACAAGTCGGCGGCAGCCGCGGCGGTGCACCTGTCCCGGCCGGCGTTCTACGAACGGCTGGCCCGCATCGGCCACATCCTCGACGCCGACCTGGACTCGGTCGACACCTGCCTGTCGCTGCACGTCGCCCTGCTGGCCCTGGACGCCATCCGCGTCCCCTGACCACCCGCCCCCGCCTGCGCCTGGGTGATCATGAAGCTCGCTGGTGCTGCCCGGCGTGTCGCGTCCGTCAACGTCATGACCGACGGACCGGACCGGGGTGGGGTGGGGATCAGGTCAGGGTTTCGAG
>NZ_SMJY01000229.1:0-8772 GCF_004348355.1 Micromonospora sp. KC721
GGACAACGGCTACAAGGTCTACCTGGGTGCCCGGCTCGGTGGGGAACTCGGGGCGGGGGCGCAGATCGTGCCGCCGGCCGACGCCGGGATCGAGGCGGCCATCCGGGCGGTCGGCCCGCTGGCGCAGGTGCCGCTCGGCCCGGCCGGTCAGGTGCTCGGCGACGACCTGGTGGCGTCGTACGTGGACCGGGCCGCCGCCGTGGTGACGCCGGACGGACCGCGTGACCTGAAGGTGGCCTACACCCCGCTGCACGGGGTCGGCGCGGCGGTGCTGACGGCCGCCTTCGCCCGGGCCGGTTTCCCGGTGCCCGGGGTGGTGCCCGACCAGGCCGAGCCGGACCCGGCCTTTCCGACCGTCGGCTTCCCCAACCCGGAGGAGCCGGGGGCGGTGGACCGTCTCGTCGCGCTCGCCGACGCGACCGGCGCGGACCTCGCGATCGCCAACGACCCGGACGCGGACCGCTGCGCGGTGGTGGTGCGCGACGGCTCCGGGCGCGAGGACGGGCAGGGCTGGCGGATGCTGCGCGGGGACGAGGTCGGCGCACTGCTCGCCGACCACCTGATGCGGCGCGGCGTGACCGGACTGTACGCCACCACCATCGTGTCGTCGTCCCTGCTGCGGGCGATGTGCGCGGCCCGGGGCCTGCCGTACGACGAGACGCTGACCGGGTTCAAGTGGATCGTCCGGGCCGGTGCGGGGGCGCACCCGCTGGTCTTCGGGTACGAGGAGGCGCTGGGCTACTGCGTCGCGCCGGGGCACGTCCGCGACAAGGACGGCATCACCGCCGCGCTGACCGTCGCCGAGTTGGCCGCCGAACTGAAGGCGCGGGGCCGCACCCTCGTCGACCGGCTCGACGAGTTGGCCGCCGAGTTCGGCGTGCACCACACCGACCAGCTCTCGGTCCGGGTGGACGACCTGCGGCTGATCGCCGACGCGATGGCCCGGATCCGGGCGGCCACCCCGACGACGCTGCTCGGACAGCCGGTCACCGAGGCGCGGGATCTGCTGCCCGGCGCGGACGTGGTGATCCTGCGGACCGCCGCGGCGCGGGTGGTGGTCCGTCCCTCGGGCACAGAGCCGAAGCTCAAGGCGTACCTGGAGGTGGTGGAGCCGGTCGCAAACGGCGACGTGGCCGCCGCCAGGGACCGGGCCCGGGCGGCCGTCGCGGCACTGCGCGCGGAGGTCGCCGCCGCCCTCGGTGTGTAGCCGATCAGAGGCGGACCGGCGCAGGCGGGAGTCAGCGGGGCGGGCCGAGCGCGGCGTTGACGGCCTGCCCCAGCGCGGTGATCACCAAGGCCACCGAGGGACGGACCAACGAGTCGTCCAGGCTGACCGTGCCGGTGAAGCCGGCACCGCCGCCGATCTCCTCCAGCCAGCGGTGGGCGTCCACGGCGGCCTGCCCGGTCAGGCCGAGGGCCGGTTCCATCCGGAGCACCGCGACCAACGTGGCCAGCGCGGCCGTCCGCTCGTCGGGGAGTTCGCCACCGGCGAGTGCCGCCGCGAGCCGGAGTCGGCTGTCCTCCTCGACGGAGGGGTCCGCCAGCGGATAGCGGTGCACCACGATGAAACCCAGCTCGGTCTCCTCGACGTGGCGCACCACACCCCGGTCGACGAGGTCGTCGAGGATCCGGTCACGCAGGCCGTGCCGGAGCCGCTGCACCCAGGACGACGGGGTGTGCGGCGTGTCCGCCGCGATCCGGCCGAGCACGCCGTCCAGGATCGGCTCACCGACCGGCGTCGGGTCGGTCGCCACCAGCGATCCGTCGGCGTACGCGATCCGCCCGGCCAGGGCCAGCTCGACCAGGACGGCTGCGGCCATCCCCAGGTCGAGGCCGATCCGGGACATGGTCGCCTTGCCCGTTTCGTCGTCGTACGCCAGCAGCAACAGCTCTTCGGCGAGCGCAACACCAGTCATGCCCCGGAACGCTAACGGTTGCCCGCACCTCCCGGGTCCCAACGCGCCCGCGCCGCCGCGGCGACCCGGCGTGCTCACCGCGGCGGCGCGGTGGGATCAGAAGCGGGGCATGCCGCCGAACTGGCGGTCACCGGCGTCGCCGAGGCCGGGCACGATGAACTTGTTGTCGTTCAGGCCCTCGTCGATGGCGGCGGTGACCAGGCGCAGCGGCAGGCCGGAGCGCTCCAGCCGCTCGATGCCGGCCGGCGCGGCCAGCACGCAGAGCACGGTGATGTCGGTGCAGCCCCGGTCGGCGAGCAGTTGACAGCAGTGCTCCAGTGAGCCGCCGGTGGCCAGCATCGGGTCGAGCACCAGCACCGGCAGGCCGGCCAGTTCCCGGGGCAGCGACTCCATGTACGCGCGCGGCTCGAAGGTCTGTTCGTCGCGGGCCAGGCCGACGAAGCCCATGGAGCTCTCCGGCAGCAGGCCGAGCGCGGCGTCGGCCATGCCCAGACCGGCCCGCAGCACCGGCACCAGCAGCGGCGGGTTGGCCAGCCGGGTGCCCTCGGTGTCGGTGACCGGCGTCCGCACCGGGAACTTCTCGACGGGGAAGGAACGCGCCGCCTCGTACACCAGCATGGTGGTGAGTTCGTGCAACGCGGCCCGGAACGACGAGGAGTCGGTCCGGGCGTCCCGCATGGCGGTCAGCCGCGACTGGGCGAGCGGGTGGTCAATGACATGTACGTCCACGATCGCTCAACCTACCGCTCGGGGGTGCCGACCACCTTCGGTGCGGCCCGACCAGCGACGCCGCTCACGTGTGGCGCTTCTGACCAGGCCAGCGTGACCAAGATCACCGGATGGTCCGGTGCGTAGTATTCGGAGCATGACGGCGACAGCGACGTCGGCCCGGTCGGACCTGTCCGAGCTGGGGCGATCCGAGATCGCGCTACGGACCTTCCTGCACGGCCTGCCGGGCGTGGACCAGGTCGGCGCGGAACAGCGGGCGGCACAGCTCGGCACCCGATCCATCAAGACAACCGCCAAGGCGCAGGCCATCGACCTGGCGATCCGGATGGTCGACCTGACCACCCTGGAGGGGGCCGACACCCCCGGCAAGGTCCGGGCCCTGGCCGCCAAGGCGCTGCGTCCGGACCCGGCCGACCCGGCCTGCCCACACGTCGGCGCGGTCTGCGTCTATCCCGCGATGGTCCCGTACGTGGCCGAGGTGCTGCGCGGGTCCGGCGTGCACCTGGCCAGCGTGGCGACCGCCTTCCCGTCCGGCCAGGCCCCGCTGGAGATCAAGCTCGCCGACACCCGGGCGGCCGTCGAGGCCGGCGCCGACGAGATCGACATGGTGATCAACCGGGGCGCCTTCCTGACCGGGCGCTACGCCGAGGTCTACGACGAGATCGTGGCCACCAAGGAGGCCTGCCGCGGTGCTGATGCCGGTCGCCAGGGGCGACCGCGAGCCCACCTCAAGGTGATCCTGGAGACCGGCGAGTTGGCCACGTACGACAACGTGCGTCGCGCCTCCTGGCTGGCGATGCTGGCCGGCGCCGATTTCATCAAGACCTCCACCGGCAAGGTCCCGGTCGCGGCGACCCTTCCGGTGACCCTGGTGATGCTGGAGGCGGTCCGTGACTTCCGCGCCGCCACCGGGCGGCAGGTCGGCGTGAAGCCGGCCGGCGGCATCAAGACCACCAAGGACGCGATCAAGTACCTGGTCATGGTCAACGAAACCGTCGGCGTGGACTGGTTGGACCCGGACTGGTTCCGGTTCGGTGCGTCCAGCCTGCTCAACGACCTGCTCATGCAGCGCACCAAGCTGACGACCGGCGTCTACCCCGGTCCCGACTACTTCACCCTGGACTGAGCCCGATGTTCGAATACGCCCCCGCCCCCGAGTCCCGCTCGGTGGTGGACATCAAGCCGACGTACGGGTTGTTCATCGACGGCCGGTTCGTCGACCCGAGCGACGGCGGCAGCCTCAAGTCGATCAACCCGGCCAGCGAGGAGGTGCTGGCCGAGGTCGCCGAGGGCGGCCCCGCTGACGTGGACCGCGCGGTACGCGCCGCCCGGACGGCGTACGAGCAGGTCTGGGGCCCGATGCCGGGCCGGGACCGGGCCAAGTACCTGTTCCGGATCGCACGGATCATCCAGGAGCGTTCCCGCGAGCTGGCTGTGCTGGAGTCGCTGGACAACGGCAAGCCGATCAAGGAAGCCCGCGACGTCGACCTGCCGCTGGTCGCCGCGCACTTCTTCTACTATGCCGGCTGGGCCGACAAGCTGGCCTACGCCGGGTTCGGCCGGACGCCGACGAGCCAGCACAGCGGGCCGGATCCGCAGCCTCTCGGCGTGGCCGCGCAGGTCATCCCCTGGAACTTCCCGCTGCTCATGCTGGCCTGGAAGATCGCCCCCGCCCTCGCCGCCGGCAACACGGTGGTGCTCAAGCCGGCCGAGACCACCCCGCTGACCGCGCTGCTCTTCGCCGAGATCTGCCAGCAGGCCGACCTGCCCGCCGGCGTGGTCAACATCGTCACCGGCGCCGGCGAGACCGGTCGGGCGCTGGTCGAGCACCCGGGCGTGGACAAGGTCGCCTTCACCGGCTCCACCGAGGTCGGCCGGGCCATCGCCCGGGCCGTCGCCGGCACCCGCAAGAAGCTCACCCTGGAACTGGGCGGCAAGGCCGCCAACATCGTCTTCGACGACGCCCCCGTCGACCAGGCCGTCGAGGGCATCGTGAACGGCATCTTCTTCAACCAGGGGCACGTCTGCTGCGCCGGCTCCCGGCTGCTGGTCCAGGAGTCGGTCGCCGATCAGGTGCTGGAGTCGCTCAAGCGCCGGATGGCCCGGTTGCGGGTCGGTGACCCGCTGGACAAGAACACCGACATCGGTGCGATCAACTCGGCCGCCCAGCTCGCCCGGATCCGGGAACTCTCCGATGCCGGCTCCGCCGAGGGCGCGCAGCGCTGGTCGCCGCCGTGCGAGCTGCCCGAACGGGGCTTCTGGTTCGCACCCACCATCTTCACCGGGGTCACCCAGGCGCACCGGATCGCCCGGGAGGAGATCTTCGGCCCGGTGCTGTCCGTGTTGACCTTCCGCACCCCGGCCGAGGCCGTCGAGAAGGCCAACAACACGCCGTACGGGCTGTCGGCGGGGATCTGGACCGACAAGGGTTCCCGGATCCTGTGGATGGCCGACCGGCTGCGCGCCGGTGTGGTCTGGGCCAACACGTTCAACAAGTTCGACCCCACCTCTCCCTTCGGTGGCTACAAGGAGTCGGGCTACGGTCGCGAGGGCGGCCGGCACGGGCTGGAGGCGTACCTGAATGTCTGAGCGGGTCGCGGTACGCAAGACGTACAAGCTCTTCATCGGCGGGAAGTTCCCGCGCAGCGAGTCGGGACGGTCGTATCTCGTGCAGGACTCGAACGTGTCGCTGGCTTCCCGCAAGGACGCGCGGGACGCCGTCGTGGCCGCCCGCGCCGCCGTGCAGGGCTGGGTTGGTGCGACCGCGTACAACCGGGGTCAGATCCTCTACCGGGTCGCCGAGATGCTGGAGGGCCGCCGCGAACAGTTCGTCGCGCTCGGCGTGCCCGCCGACGAGGTGGACGCCGCGACCGACCGCTGGGTCTGGTACGCCGGCTGGTCCGACAAGCTCCCGCAGGTGTACGGCGGCGCGAACCCGGTCGCCGGGCCGTACTTCAACCTGTCCACGCCGGAGCCCACCGGCGTGGTGGCCGTGGTGGCTCCGGAGTCCCCGGCGCTACTCGGCCTGGTCAGCGTGATCGCGCCGGCGATCGTCACCGGCAACACGGTGGTGGTGGCGGCCTCACCGTCCGCGCCGCTGGCGGCGGTGACCCTGGCCGAGGTGCTGGCCACCTCGGATCTCCCCGGCGGGGTGGTGAACATCCTGACCGGTCACCTGACGGAGACCGTGCCCACCTTGGCGAGCCATCTGGACGTCAACGCGATCGACCTGACCGGCGTCACCGACGCTGACCTGGCGGCCGCGCTGGAGGTCGGTGCGGCGCAGAACCTCAAGCGGGTGCTCCGGCCGGCCCCGGCGGACCACGACTGGTTCGCCGACCCCGGCATCACCCGGATGACCACCCTCCTGGAGACGAAAACCGTCTGGCATCCCAAGGGGGTGTGAGCGCCCGGGGGGGTCTACTACGGGGGGTAGGATTGGGGACGTGACTCGGTTGGGCGATCTTGAGCGTGCGGTGATGGACGTGCTGTGGGACTCGGTGCCCGCCGCGTCGGGCGGGGTGACCGTGCGCGAGGTGGCCGATGCCCTGGACGGACGCGAGCTGGCGTACACCACGGTGATGACCGTGCTGGACCGGCTCGCCGGCAAGGGCATGGTGCAGCGCGAACGGGAGGGGCGGGCCTGGCGCTACCGGGCCGCGGCCAGCCGCGAGGCGCACATCGCGCAGCTCATGCTCGATGCCCTCGACCTCGGCGGCAGCCGCGACGCGGCGCTGGTCCGGTTCGCCCGCTCGGTCACCGGCACCGAGGCCGACGTGCTCCGCGCGGCGCTGGGGGCGCAGGCCGGGCGCACCGACCGGGTCGACGACCCGCGCGCCGGGCGGGCGAGGCGCGCCGACGAGGCGACGGACCGGTAGGGCGGCACCCGTGGCCTTCGCCGTGCACTTCGCCGCGTCGATGCTGGCCTGCTGGTTGACCGCGCAGGTGCTCGCCGCCTCCCGATGGACGTGGCGCGCGCCCCGGGTGGCCATCGTCTGCTGGCAGGCCGTCGGGCTGGCACTGGGCCTGTCCGCGATCGGGCTGCCGATGGCGTCGGGTCTGGCCGCGTACGACCGACCGACCGGCAGCGCCCTGCTCGCCCTCGCCTCCGACCTGGGTCACGGCACCCTCCCGGCCGGGATGGGCGCCGCGCAACTCGGGCTGGTGGCCATCGGGTTCGGCATCGGCGGCGTCCTGCTCACCACGACCGTGCGCAGTGTCCACGCCACGGTCCGCGCCCAGCGCCGGCACCGGGACCTGCTCACTCTGGTCGCTCGCCGGGATCCGACCGTGCCGGGCGCGCTGGTGCTGGACCATCCGAGCGCCGCGGCGTACTGCCTGCCCGGGGTGCGGCCCCGGGTGGTGGTCAGCGCCGGCACGCTCGATTTGCTGGACCGGGCCGAGTTGGCGGCGGTGCTCACCCACGAGCGGGCGCACGCGCAGGAGCGGCACGATCTGGTACTGCTGCCGTTCACCGCGCTGTGCCGGGCGCTGCCCTGGTTCCGCTGGGTCCGCGACGCGCACGAGCGGGTCGCCCTGCTGGTCGAGATGCGGGCCGACGACAAGGCCCGCGAACTGCACGCCGAGGCGTCCCTCGCCGGCGCGCTGCGCCGCTTCGCGGCCTGCCGGGACCGGATCACCCCGGTCGGTGCGCTCGGGGTGGGCGACCGCGACCTGGACGTGCGGGTGCAACGACTGATGCTGGCCGACCGTCCGCCCCGGGTGCTCGGGGCCACCGCGCTGGCCGTGGCGGCCACCCTGGTCGCCCTGCCGGTCTCCCTTTTCCTGAACTGAGCCGACCGTCGAGCCACCCTTAGGGATCTTCACGGAGGTATAAGTAGAGAGCCTACGTGTAGGTTTTCTACGACAAGTGAGCCAACTCCCGGGAAGCGGTCATGGACACCCTGCTCCTCGCACGCCTGCAGTTCGCCACCACCACCTCGATCCACTTCCTGTTCGTGGTGGTCACCCTGGGCCTGGTCACCCTGCTGGTCGGGATGCAGACCGCCGGGTACCTCACCGGCAACCCGGCGTGGGAGCGACTGACCCGGTTCTGGGGTCAGCTCTACGTGATCAACTACGTGCTCGGCATCGCCACCGGCATCGTGATGGAGTTCCAGTTCGGGCTGAACTGGAGCGGCCTGTCGCGCTACGTCGGCAACGTCTTCGGCGCACCCCTGGCCATCGAGACGCTGGTCGCGTTCTTCCTGGAGTCCACGTTCCTCGGCATGTGGATCTTCGGCTGGCACCGGCTACGCCGTGGCGTCCACCTCGCACTGCTCTGGGGCGTCGCGCTCACCGCGTACGCCTCCGCCTTCTGGATCATGGTGGCCAACGCCTGGTTGCAGAACCCGGTCGGCTACCAGGTGCGCGACGGAATCGCCCACCTCACCGACTTCGGCGCGCTGCTCACCAACCCCACCTTCGGGACAGCCTTCGGGCACGTGGTCGCCGCCGCGCTGCTCACCGGCGGCCTGCTGATGGCCGCGATCAGCGCCGGTCACCTGCTGCGCCGCACCCCCGACTTCGCACTGTTCCGCACCTCGCTGCGGATCGGGCTGGTCACCGCCGCGGTGGCGGTGACCCTGGTGCAGGGCTTCGGCTTCGCCCAGTTCGGCCCGGTCCAACAGGTCCAACCGACCAAGTTCGGCGGCGGCCCGACCGCCGACACGCTGGTCGCCGAGTGGACCGCCCGGTTCGGCCCCGGCGACTACACCCCGCCGGTGCTGTCCAGCGTCGGGCTCGGCTTCATGATCCTGATCGGCTTGCTCCTCGGCGGCGTCTGGCTCCTGCTGCCGCTGCTCTGGCGGGACTGGATCATCCGGCTGCGCTTCCCGCTCTGGCTGCTCCGAATCGCCCTGCCGCTCCCCTTCATCGCGGTGATCCTCGGTTGGATCGCCCGCGAGGTGGGCCGCCAGCCCTGGGTGGCGTACGGGTTGCTCCCCACCGAACGGGCCGTCTCGACCGTCGCCCCCGGGCTCATGCTCACCTCGCTGATCGGCTTCACCCTGCTGCTCGGCGCCCTGTCGGTCACCAACTGGGTGCTGTTCGCCCGGCACGCCGCCCGGGGCGCCGCCGATCCCGCCCTCGGCCGCCCACCCGGCGCGCCGGACGACGAGCCCCACCC
>NZ_SMJY01000022.1:0-47843 GCF_004348355.1 Micromonospora sp. KC721
CTACTCGAACAAGCCGGCCACTCCGACGCCGCCCACGACGCTTACCTCCGCGCCGCCCGGACCACCGCCAGCCTGCCCGAACAGCGCTACCTCACCCGCCGCGCCGCCCAACTTCGGAAGATCTTTCGCGCTAGGGCGGCGTGTCCCTAGATCACTGCCTGAAGTTGTTTTCCGGCCGGCTGGAAACTACGGGCGGTCCTAACCGTCCTACGACAACGTTCATGGACGATGTGAGAAGTAGATTGTCAGCTCCGTCGTAACGGCGCGCGAATGCCACGCTCAACTCGCTGACCGCCCCTGCCCGACCCAGGGCAGGACCCGATGCAGCTTGGCGGTCGGGGTCACCGGGTGGCGACGGCTCCGTGCATTGGCGATCGAGTCGGGGTCGAGGCATAAGGGTCGGGGTCGCTCAGTTCCGGGCGCCAGTCGCTGAGCGGCACCAGGCCGGGAGGCATCAGCGTCATATCGCCGAACAGCGCCATGATTTCCTCGTCGGTTCGGGCGGTGACTTCGGTGGCGGCCTGCGTCCGGTAGATGCCCTTCGCCGCGGACACGCTCAACTCGCCGAAAAGGTCGGTCACGTCCGCGCTTGCATGAGAGATGACTATGGCGCTTCCCGGCACGAGCCGATCCCTTATCGGTGCAACGACATCGGTGACGCGGTCGGGGATCATGTGGAGCACCGAGCAGTAGATCAGCGCCGTGGGCTGGTCCAGGTCGATCACCGTAGCGAGGTCGCTGTCGGTGAGCGCGTCGAGGATCAGCTGTGGGTGAGTGAGGTCCGCCTGGACGGCGTGGCAGTGTGGGTTGTCGATCAGAATCTCGTTGGAGGCGACGACCGCCACAGGGTCGATGTCGACGTACAGCACCCGGCTGTCGGGGGCGATCGACTGGGCGGTCTCGTGCACGTTGCCCTGGGTGGGGATACCGGAGCCCAGATCGAGGAACTGCCGGATTCCCGCTTCGGCGAGTACACGTACCGCGCGCTGCAGGAACAGCCGGTTTGACACAGCCATGTCGGCGGCTTGAGGAAGGGCCTGCAGGAGCTGTCGAGCGGCCTCGCGGTCGGCGGGGAAGTTCTGTTTGCCGCCGAGGAGGTAGTCGTAGATCCGGGCGGTGGTGGCCCGTCCGCTATCGGCTGTGCCGGTCACGTCTATACCTCATCGTGGACGACTTTTCCCCGCATTAGCGCCCCGAGGTCCGCGCCCTGCTGCGCTGCGATGACTGGTGCAGACTGACACCGAGCAGTTGGACCATTATGTCGAACCGGTCGGTCGGCGCCAGCACGCGGCCGCTGAGATACAGGCCGATGGCCGAGGGACCAGCCCGTCTTGGCGGCAAGTTTTCGATAGGCCAGTGGCGAGTCACCTCGTCTGCGCGCCTCTCGCCGGCGCAGCTGACGCAACACGCTGGCCAGCTCGGTGATGGTACGCGGAGCGACGCTGTCCGGGCCGATGATCACGTCCTCATTGGATTGGCCTGCCATGACTACCCCGCGCCCCTCGGTAGGTCCTGAAGTGATTCTCACACGTCCCGCATGTCCAGTCGCGTCCAGCGGTGTCCAGGAACGCCGTCATCAGCGGAACCATCGGCGCATCCTCATCCGCGTCAGCTTCGCCAGCCGTCCCACCGGCGACTCGGCTGGTCAGGCAAGCGGGAGGAGAGTGCCCGTCGTGAACGAAAGATCGGAAGAAACGATGCACGATTCACAATGGCGCAGGCGTGACCTGGGCCGGCTGGTTGGCGCGGCGGGTATCAGCGCGTTGGCCGGCGGCGCCTTCGGGGGCGTGAGCTCGCCACGGCCGGCACGGTCGGTGCCGCCCGTGTTCCAGGCGACCGGTCTCTCGGTGGCGGCACTGCGAAGCTTCGACGACACCATGGAAAGCTTCATGAAAGCTCGGCAGATCAGCGGCGGTCAGCTAGCGGTGACCTATCAAGGCCGACTGGTGTTGGCCCGCGGCTACAGCTACGGCACCGCAGGTGCGCTGACGGTGCGCCCCACCTCCCTGTTCCGGGTGGCCAGCGTATCCAAGCCGATCACCGCAGCGGCGCTCGCCCTCGCGGCCGGGGACCTGCTCGACTCGCCCGTCACCTCCACCACCTCGGTACTGTCGGTGAACCCGCCGTTGGGCCAGACCCGTGACCCCCGGATGTTCCAGGTGACGCTGAAGGATCTGTTGCTGCACACCGGCGGCTGGGACCGCGATATCTCGGGCGACCCGATGTTCAAAGACCACGAGATCGCCCGGGCGTTCGGGGCGTCGCTGCCGATCACCAACAATCAGATCATCAAGTACATGGTCGGCCGCCCGCTGGACTTCAACCCCGGCAGCCGGTACGCGTACAGCAACTACGGCTACATGCTTGCCGGCAGGGCGATCGAGGACCTGAGCGGCATGTCGTACCAGTCGTACGTGCAGCGTAACCTCTTCGATCCGCTCGGCATCACCCGGATGAGGCTGGCTGACACCCTCACCCCGCGCGCCGACGAGGTGCCGTACCGCTCCCAATACACCGGCGTTACGGTCATGGACAACTCGGGTGCCACCGTGCCGCAGCCGTACGGCTACTTCAACATCAACAACATGGCGGCCCATGGCGGGTGGCTCGCCTCGGCGGTGGATCTGGTCCGCTTTGCCACGCTGTTCGACTCCGCCAACGGCGTACTGAGCCAGGCGAACCTGGATCGGATCTTCGCAATACCGAGACTGGGCACGTCGGATGGGGTCTACTACGGCCTGGGCTGGCAGGTCCGCTTGGTGAACGGCGGCGCGGCGGGTCGGAACACGTGGCACAACGGCAGCCTGCCCGGGACGCACTCGTTGCTGGTCCGGACGTACCACGGGATGAGCTGGGCGGTGCTCTTCAACCGGCGGGACGACGCCTCGGGACTGAGCTACGACGCAATTGACCCGGCGTTATGGAACGCGGCCGGGGCGGTGACCAGCTGGCCGAGCCACGACCTCTTCCCCGCCCACTTCTGAACGGGGGCATGATTCCGCTTCTGCCACGGGTCCCCGGGTCGCGGTCGCGGCCCGGGGACCCGGGCTGGACGCCGACCGGTCGGGTGGGAAGCGTGTACGACCCTGTTGCCAATTCTGGTCGCATCTTCATATCAGCGAGACCTGCGACAACATTCCCAACGTCAGCGGAGACGACGGTAGACAACCGCCGAACCTGATCACCAACGTGGTCACCACCCACGCCGCTGTCGCGGACTCCGCCATGACCATCCCGATCCACCACGACCTGGCCGACCGGGAGTTGCTGCCCGCCGAGCATCCGATGGACGCCGGCCACGCCTCCGCCCCGCACATCCTCGCCTGCCGAAACGAACACGGGGTGCGGCTGGTGACCCCGGTCCGCGCCCACCCTTCCCAGCAGGCCCGCGCCCGGACCGGCTCCCACCGCGACGCGTTCACCATCGACTTCGACCGCGAACAGGCCATCTGCCCAGGCAACAGGGTCGTACAGATGTTGCTGTCGTGCTCATGAGTGATGCGGGGCGCGATCCAGTACTCCCCATTCCCCTCGGCTGCGCCGGGCGGCGCGGACCAGCCGTTCGCGGACCCGCTCCGCGTCGGGATGGTCGAGGTCGTCGAGGATGCGCAGGGCGCGCTGCCAGGTGCGCGTGGCGCCCGCCCGGTCGCCCAACGAGTATCGGCTGTCACCGAGCCGGCGACGCCTTCCTCGGCAGCCTCGCCCTCGACCTCGCCCGCCAGACCCCGCTACCCGAAGCCCTCACCACCGCCGTCCACGCCGGCTCCCACGCCGTCCAACACAGCCGCGCCCACACCGCGACACGCCAAACCCCCTGATCGGGACACTCGTTCGAGGCGGGAAGGGCACCAACAACGCATGCGTAGCCACGACCTTACCCCAGGACGGATGATCAGTGTGGTCTTCGACCACGGCGACGACTTCTTCACCGCCCTCGCTGACGCCTGCCACGCCCACGGCATCAAACAGGGCTACATCCCCATGTTCATCGCCGGCCTGTCCACAGCCAAGATCGTCGGCACGTGCCGACGCCTCGACAACCCCGACGCCCCCGTCTGGACACACGTCGACCTCACCAACGTCGAAGCCCTCGGCGGCGGCACCATCGCCTGGGACGACACCAACCAGAAGATTCTCCCCCACATCCACCTCACGGCCGGACTCAAGGAACACAGCGCCACCGCCCACACCAGCCACCTGCTGGACGCCACCGTCCAATTCCTCACCGAAATGCTGATCATCGAGGTCAGCTCACCGGCCATGCACCGGCTACCGAACACCGACCTGTACGACGTACCGCAACTCCACTTCGGCTAACAATCCCGAACGTGGCCCACGGAGGAGGGCACAGATGCCCCGCCACCCCGACACCGTCATCACGCCCAACAGCCTGCTCATCCAGGCCCGCCAGCGCCTGGCGTCCCCGCGACGGCCCGGCCAGCACTTGTCCCGAGCCGAACTGGCCGACGCCATCAACGCCGCCCTCGACCGCCTCTATACCGGGCGAAGCCTCACCGCCCACTACGTCGACCACCGCTGGGTCGGCAAACTCGAACGCGGAGAACACCGCTGGCCCAGCCACGAACGCCGCGCTGCCCTCCGCCAGGTGCTCGGCGCCACCACCGACACCGAACTCGGCCTCTACAGCCCGCGACGCACTCCGGACGCCATCCGATCTGGCCACGTCCAGGACCAACCGGCTACGCGCCGGCTACCCCACGTCCACGTCAGTGGCAAACTTCTCGACGGCGATCCAGAGGCATGGCTACATGCACTCGACGAGTTCACGAACCAACCTATGCGTACCTGGCCTCAACTCAGAGGCCGTGTGCAGGAGCACCTCGAAGTCCTCGATCATCTCCAGGGCGGCCACGTTCGCCCGCACCTTGCACGGGTCGATGCCCGCTGGTCGGAGTTCATGAGTTGGATCGCCGACAACACCGCCCCGCCCGAAGGTTGGGCGTGGCTTGACCGATCGCACTGCCGCGCGATCGAGGCTGACGACTCATCGCTTGTCGCCTACACGCTCATGCGACAGAGTCAACGCGCCCTCGACAACGGCGACGTCCGCGCCGCGATTGTCTTCTCGCGCCGCTCCCTGGCACCCAGTTCGGTACCCGCCCGCACTCGCGCGCTGTGCCTTACTCGCGTGGCCGAAGCACTGGCTGCCAGCGGCGACGACGAGGCACGTACCGCAATCATCGCAGCCCGACGTGAGCTGCCCGACGCAGGCGCCAACGCGGTCGATGAAGACGACTTCGCCCGACACTGCGACCCGCGCTACGTTGCCGCAGTTGACGCCCGCTGCCGGCACTTGCTCGGTGACCCGGCATCCGCCACCGCGATCTTCGAGGAACTCCTCAGCGACCAAGCCGCCATCACACCAATCGACGCCGGGCTCTGGCACGCCCACCTCGCCGAGTGCTACCTGCACCACGACCCAGAACGCGCTGTCGACCACGGAATGCGCGCGCTGCGACTCTCGGACGAGACCGCCTCCTACCGTGTCATTCGCGCTACCCACCCTCTCGCGATAGCGCTGCGCCGGCACAGCGCCCTGCCCTCAGCCCGGGCCTTCATTGACAGGCACCGCACCGCGGTGACAACCCAGTGACAAGATGACCGCATGGACCTGCTGCCGCTCATAACCAGCACCGACGTCGCCGCGAGCGCACCCGAGGTAGCCGTCCTGCCCGTCGGCAGCTTCGAACAGCACGGTTCGTTTCTGCCGCTGACCACCGACACGATCGTCGCCACCGCAATCGCTGCAGCCATCGCGCGACGGCACAACGTCCTGGTCCTGCCGCCGATCACCCTGTCTTGCTCGCACGAGCACGCCGGCTGGGCCGGTACCGTCAGCATCAGCCACCAAACCCTCTCGGCGATCATCGAGGACATCCGATCCTCGCTCGCCGCGAGCGGAATCACCCGGCTGGCCATCGTCAACGGCCACGGCGGCAACTACGTTCTATCCAACATCGTCCAGACCGCCAATGCCGTGACGCCCGGCTCGATGACGCTGTTCCCGACCCGCACCGACTGGGCAAAGGCCCGGCAAGACGCGCGCTTGGACAGCGACGCCCACCACGATATGCACGCCGGTGAGCTGGAAGTGTCCATCCTGCTGCACGTACATCCCCACGCGGTCGGCGAGGACTTCACCACCGGCGACCACACCGCAGACGACCGACCGATGCTGCTACTCCACGGGATGAGCGCGTACACGAAGACGGGCGTCATCGGCCGGCCCTCAGCAGGCACCGCAGCCAAGGGCCAAGCCCTGCTGGCAAGCCTCGCGCAGTCGTTCGACGACCATCTCGCCGCCCTGCTGAGCCAGGGGTGACGGAACAGTCCGACACGACCCCCGCGAAGGAGGCGAGAATGCCGCGCCGCCCGCCACCTGTCGGTGCAGATCCGAGTGCAGAGGCTGGTTACGGCCGCAAGTGCAACCCCGGTGCCGAGTTCGGTATGCGTCCGGCGAGTCGCTGCCTACTCTGGCGACGGCCCAAGTCCGTGACGTTGCGTAACGGGATGTTGCTGAGTCGCCCGTTCTCTCGACATGCGGATCTGCCGATGTGCGCTCACCTGATCATTCGGACGTGGTCGCATCGAGACAGTCGTGTCGCCGATCACCGTCGGACCCCAGCCTGACCCAGCGCGACGCCAACAACCGGTACCACCGGATGAACGGCGGCCGCGAGCCAGTAGCCGACGTGCGCGCTCTTCGGGACGTTGCGATAGCGGCGTTGCCCGGCGGTGCAGTGGCCGTTCGTGCTTCCTCCGGCCACCGGAGAGTGTGGCTTGTTCGGGTCTGCCGGTCGCGGGGCGTGGCTCGGGACCGCAAGCGGGCGATGTAAGCGCCCGGGCCGGCGCGGCACCAGCACCGTTGCACCATAGTCAGACAATCTTTATATTGGCGGTCATGTCGAAGGCCATGCGAGAACCGACGTTCTGGATCCTGACCGCGCTGGTCGATCAACCACGGCACGGGTACGGCGTGATCCAGACGGCCGAGGCACTCTCCGAAGGCCAGGTCAGGTTGCAGGCCGGCACCCTCTACGCGGCGCTGGACCGGTTAGCCGCCCAAGGACTGGTCGCGATCGACCGAGAGGAGACCGTTGAAGGGCGTCCTCGGCGCTACTACCGCCTCACCGACGGCGGCGCGGCGGCACTCGCTGAGGAGACAGCGCGACTGGCCCGCAACGTTCGCACCGCATCGCGGCTGCTGAACGCCTCACGGCCTGGCCCGGCGTTCGCATGAGCCGCCGCCTCGCCACCCCATATCGCCTGCTGCTGCGCGTCTACCCGAAGGGCTCACGTCGCGGAGAACTGGCAGACACGCTGCTCATGGCTGCCGAGGCCGGACACGTCCGGCCCGGCCCCATTGAGACGCTCAACTTGCTTCGGCAAGGCATGCGGGCCCGACTCGGTCGTCCACTCAGCAGAGGCGTGGTCGTGCTGGCAATCTTCGCCTCAATCTTCTCCGGCTTTCTGAGCGCGTCGCTGGCGAACCGTATTGGTTGGGAGGCTGCGCCGGCGCTCCCAACCGGCGCAGCGCGGACTCAGCTGGCCGAGATGCTCACCCCAGGCTTATCGGCACAATGGTACGAAAGGTCGGACGACCCCTTCCACAACAACGGCGGTGAGACCGATGCGGCGTCGGTCAGCTACAGCACCGATCGAACGCCTGCAACCGAGGACGTCGACGCCTATCTAGCCGGCCTGCAGCAACGCCTGGAGGCGGCCGGCTGGACCGTCACCGACACCTACTCGACCAGCCCGACCGACATCGAAACCGGCGCCCGGCGCAACAACTCGCAGGCGTTGACCGCACGCAACGACGCACTCGTGCTGTCGTTCGAGGACTACTTCGACGCAGCGTACGCCGAAGGCGGGCTCAGAGTCTCGATCTACCGGGCGGAACCGCGCTGGCTCACTGGTTCGACGCTCGCCGTCGGCCTGCTCGGCATGCTGGCCGGATGGCTGCTAGCCGGCTGGGCCAGCCGCCGTCTCGAGCACCGTCCGTTGGCTGCTCCTCTCGCGGCCACCGCCGCCATTGGCGGTCTCGTCTTGCTGATCCCCGCCTGGCTGCTCGGTAGTCTGCAATTCCTGGGCACACTGTCCGACACGGCCGTGCCTGACTCGCCGTTCTGGCGTGGCCTGGTGCCCACCGACGAGTTTGGCGGCATGGCCTACCCCGCCGGGGCGGCGATAACAGCAGCCATCGCCGTGGCCGTGCTCTGCCCGCCCCGGCCCGCACCCGCCACCGACCCCGGCTCAGCCAGTTATCTGACCCACGAGGCCAACCTCGACCAAGATCAGAAGTAGCCGCCGAACGGGCGCGGCGTCGCGCCAGGACGCCGATCACCATCTGCGGCGGCCCGCTGACGCAGCCGGGCGGCCAAGCGGGATCGTTGCCGTAGGCCTCGTCGCCGGTCGCCCACCGGCACTGCATCGCAGCGGCTACCGCCGTGTCCACCCACATCCGACAGCCGCTTCCGCTAATGCAGACGGCGCCGGTGTTGAACTCGTACGGCACCGACCAGCAACGGATCGGTCCGGCGATCGCGGCAGTCGGACGAGCAGTGGCTCCCTGACTGCCTTTTCCGATTCGGCGCAGCCACACTGGGTGATCGCAGCGCGACTCGACAGCCTCTGGCAGTCCCGGAGAGGAAGCCACAACCCCGGCCGTCGGGTGTACGGTCGCAGATGTGTCGCGCCGGCGCGGTGCTGACCGCTCTGGTTCTGGGCGGGCAGTCGCTGCGATGCTACGTTCGATTGAGCTCGACGGCATACTGGCTGCTCATGGAGGGCTCACCGTTGATCTGGCGTAGGGTGTCGCCGCTGCAGGCGTAGCGCTCGTCGGACAGGTCCGCGGTGAGGGGGTCCTCCCCCCTGACGGAGCCGTTGACCTTGATGGTGACGGTGCCTGCGCGGGCCACCTTCTCGTCGTCGTAGCGGATGACGCCGTTGTCGGTGTGATAGCGGGCGGTGATGCTGCCCGTGGTGATGACCTCCACGAGGTGCCCGCCGACGATCGCCGTTTCGGTCACCCCGGTGCCGGTGTCCAATGTGGCGACGCCCTCGGCGGTAAAGGTCTGGATGGTGCCGCTGCTGGTGAAGCGGGCGGGATCGAACCCGATCGCGGTGTCGGTGCGATGGGAGGTCTCACGCCAGGTGCCGATCAGGCACGGGTCGATTGTGGGAGCGCTGGGCGGTTGTCCAGGATCCGGTGGCGCGACGGCGACGCTGGGAGCCGCACCCGGTGTCCAGTCATCGATGTTGTCCGGCACTGCTACCGCGGCGGCGGCGATGACGAGCGTGCCAAGTGCGCCGAGCACCCCTGCGGCGAGCCGTCGCCGGTGGTGACGGTCGGTTACGGGGGCGGTTGGCGGAGTAGGCCGAAGGCGCCGCCACAGTGCGGCGATCCCGGCGCTGATCAGTGCCACGGGGATGGCCGCAGCGGCCCCCCAGACGAGGATGAAGTGCAGGTGGACGTCGACATGTTCGTCGGGGAGAAAAAGCATCGGGCGACAGGAGTTCGTCTTCGACGACGCCACGAGGTTGATGCAGCTCGATACCGCCCAGCTGACGTAGAGCCCGGCGGTGGACAGGACCGCGGTGGTCGTGACGGTCAGCGGAACGAGGACGGGGCGCAGCCGGGTGGCCATTGCCGCGACCACGGCGGCGGCGACGGCTTGGAGCAGGGCCGCGACGGCCAGGTAGGTACCCATGTGAACGAACGGGAAGTGCAGGAGCACCTCATCGTTGATCTCGTCCGGGATTCGTCGCACGTCGGTGGGCAGGACGGCCTGGGCCGCATAAGGAATCGCGATCGCGGCTATGACCGCCACCAGTCCCGCGATCGCGCCGACGGCCGCAGCGCGGCGGAAACAGACGGATTGCCGGCTGTCGCGGTGTCGTCGGCTCAGCAGGACGGCGGGTACGGCCCACAGCAGGACCATGCCGAGCGACGCGAGCGGTGTCTGCCTGGTCCTCAGCAGGGGTTGGTAGACGTAGAGGCCGCCGATCGTGTCGGCGAGGGTGCTGTACCACTCGATCGCCCAGCCGGTCGCCGGCCAGCCCTGGCCGTGGAACGTCATGAACAGGTTGGTGCCGTAGCCGTAGAAATACCAGAGTGCGAACATCGGGGCGCCCACGGCCACGGCGGTCGCGGTGACCACCCTGGCGGAAACTGCGCGGTGTCCGCCGGTGCTCGACTCGTCGAGCGACCTTCCTACCGAACGTGTCCACGCCGAGATCAGCAGGAACCCGGTGACGAGGAGCGTGGTGTTCACCGCGAACGCGACCGGACCGGCGGCGAACCCGCCCAGATTGGTGTCGGCGGCCAACAGCGACAGCGGCCCGCCGGTGGCGAACCCGGCCGCGACGGCGATCGGCAGGAGCACCGCGTCACGCCGGGACGGCCCCTGACCACGGTGGGGTGCGTCGACCTGGCGCAGCGCGCTGACGAGCGCGCCGACCAGCAGCGCGCCGGCCGGTAGCGCGAGCAGCACCAGACCAATCACGAGGTACCTCCCCATGAGGTTTCCCACGAAGAGGCTGATGTTGTTCAGCACCAGCGCGGTGACCAGCCCTAGACCGGCCAGTTCCCATCCGCTGGTGCGGGCCAGACGGTCGGGGTCGTCCATCGCCGCGACCCGGCGCCGGGGGTCCGGGTGGGTGCCGAGGTGGGCGCCGTAGCCGCGCCATCGCCGCGGCACCGGGAAGCGGCTGACCTGCGGCGGCCAGGGCAGGGACCTCACCACGCGGCGTAGCGCACCGTCGGTGCTCTCCCAGCCGGCGGCGACCACATCGGCGTGGAGTTCACGGCTACGAAGGATGGCGTTGCGGGCCAGGTACACCACGGCGGTCAGGAACAGCAGGGCGACAAGGCGGTGGAGCAGCTCCCTCGACGAGGCGGGGTCACCTGACCACGACCATTGTTGCGGTCGGCGCAGCACGTCCGGGTTCAGCGACAGGGCGATCAACGGCGCCACGAGCGATGCCACGAACGACCACCAGATCGCGATGGTGAGATAGGTGCGGTCGACGTCACGATTGTGCAGGTGCCCCAGCTCGTGCCGGATGACGGCGCGAAACCCGGCCCGGTCGGTGTCATATCGCAGCAGAAGTCCGACGTCAAGACACACCCGACGACGTCGGGGCAGGCCGAAGGCCTGCCCACCGTGGGTGCCCGCGTACGGGGCCAGCAGCCACAGCGGCGGCCGGGGCAGGCCGGCCTGGCGGGCCAAACCGTCAAGCTCCGCCAGCACGTCGGCGTTGCCGGCACTGGCCAGACGGGTCAGTCTGCGGCGACGGCCCAGCCACCACGGGTGCAACGCGTACAGCATCCCGGCCAGGACGAGCTGCGCCAACAGCCCGAGACCCACCCACTTCGCCTGCTGGTGGAAGAACGGCTCCATGCACTGATTGGTCAACCATCCCCGCACCAGCACGCTGTCCGAGAAGGTGAGCCGAAGAGGTGCGACGGCGGCGGTGATCCCGTCCAGACACGGATCGACCCGCTCACGGTTCAACCGCTCCAGCGAGGGCGTCGCCACGTGGATGACGCTCAGCGCGACGACGCTGGACGCGAGCACGGCAGCGATCAGGGTGGCGAAGCGGATGTCCGTCCAGGGCCGCAACGAACGCGCCGAGGCGGATCTCCGCACCGCCCGACGCCGACCGACGTCCTCATCGGCGGTGGCAGTCACTGCGGCGGTACTCCGGTGATGCCATCTCCCACCACCGCGGCGGCGATCAGGTCGGCGCGTTGCGGTGACATCTTCGCGTACCGCACCAGCGCCTGCGCCACGATGCTGCGGACCTGCGCCCACTGCTCACCAGTCAGCTGCGGCACCGCCGGGTCATCCGCCACCGCATCCGGCTCTTCCGCTGGCCGCCCGTCCGGCTCCATCGGCAGGCCGAGCAGTCGACGCACACCCCTGCGGGAGGCCGCCGAACACCGGTCGACCACGTACGCCACCACTTCGGCCGACGCGGCGAGGAACACCGGAGTGAGCAGCTCCTCCACCCCCGGCAGGCCGAACTTTAGCTGATCACCACCGCCGTCTGCACCGGAAAGCGCCCGGTGCGGGTCGGCGAAGTACGCCGCACGCAGCACGTCGAAGACCCGTCGCTCCGCCATCACCTGCGCCGGCTCCACCGCGGCGGCCCGCTGCAACATGGCGTACGCCACCTCGGCGACCAGGTGCTGATCCGTCGACTGTCGCGCTTTCACGCCACGCCATCCCATCGATCGATCATTGACCTGGTACCAACGCGGCCGGGAAAACAGATGTCCTCGCTCAGCATCGCCACACCGTAAATGCCTACAGTCACCATCCGCACCCGCCGCCCCTGTCGGCTTACCGACCCCATGCATCGACGAGCCGACCGAACGGCTACCCGCCGGGTGCGACCCTTCGGGTAAGGAGCGATCCGGTAACAGCACGAAGGCCCCTTCACCTCACCGGGGCTTGATTGGGGCGGTGTTCTCCGCCCGCGTCGCGATCAACTGGGCCGGCTGACCTCGAAGATGTCGCAGCGCGGCGAGCACCGGCAGCGAAAGCCGCTCCGGAGCCTGGGTGACCAGTCGCCAGATTTGCACCGCCGACAGCGTGATCCCGCGCTCGGCCAGCAGCGGGACCAAGTCGGAGGCGCCGAACAGCCCGTGCGCGGCCATGACCTCGCGCAGCCGCTACTGGTAGAACACCTGCCGCTCAAAACTCCTAACGAATTGATGTTGGGCGTAACCGGCTGGACGTGAGGCTCGTTCTGTCTGAACGTGAGGAGGGGTGAGCGGCCGCCGTGGGTCGTCTCGGACGATCTGTGGGCCGAGATC
The DNA here is from genome assembly GCF_004348355.1 of Micromonospora sp. KC721. Taxonomy (NCBI): domain Bacteria; kingdom Bacillati; phylum Actinomycetota; class Actinomycetes; order Micromonosporales; family Micromonosporaceae; genus Micromonospora; species Micromonospora sp. KC721. The sequence goes on from NZ_SMJY01000022.1 coordinate 12,848, forward strand.
GCGCCGCTGCTGCCACCCCGTCCCCCTCGCCGGCAGCGGTTTCCGGGCCGTAAGCCGCTGGATGATCGCAAGGTGTTGTGCGGGATCCTGTTCGTGCTCTACACCGCGAACAGCCGAGGATCCAACCGACCCGATGCCACCAGCGGCAACGCATCGGCCGGAATCACCCTCTGACGCCCCCCGGCCGACCGTGTGACGAACCGCATCTTGGCCCGGCCACGCCCGGGCTCGACCGTCACGCGCCCGCCACCGGAGACCGTAACCCTGTCGCCGGTCACAAGCGTCACCACACGCGCCGAGCCCGCAGTGCTCACCGCAGCAGACGGCAATAATGTGGCCGCAGCCGGCTGAACCGCCCAACCTAACGGCAGCCCGAGAGCGACCGCCATAAGGCAACCACCCAGCTTTGTCCTGAAACGCATGAATCTCCCACCACTCGTCGGGGTTCCCTCACCTCCTTTGTGTCGCCGATCTCCGAATGCTTACCGGTAGTGAGCCGCCAACCTGTTCAGCCATCAGGACTCTTCGACGTCGAGCGGGGCTTGGGCGGGGCCGACCCGAGCGTGAAGGGCTGGCAGATCATCGGGGCTGACCGCTCGCTCACCAGCCTGGCGCGATCAGATCCAGGCGGCGCCGCTCCCGCGGCACCCGGAAGAAGACCCGCGCGCCGACCTGCTTCCACCAGGCGTTGCTCGTGCTCGTCTCGTTCCGCAAGCAGGAAGACCTGACCCTGCTGGGCGCCGGTTTCGGGATCTCCCGAACGACCGCGTACCGCTTCCGCGACGAAGGCGTCGCGGTGCTCGCCGCCCAAGCCCAGGATCTGCACACGGCGCTGCGGCGGGTCGCCGCCGACGGCTGGTCGTACGTCATTGTCGACGGCAAGCTGTTCGACTGCGACCGGCTCACCGAGACCACCCTGTCGGGCAAGGGCGAAACGATCGACGCCGGGTACTCCGGAAACCACCGCGACTTCGGCGCGAACATTCAAGCGATGCGCCCCGACGGGCTACCGATCTGGACGTCGCCAGCGATGCCCGGGTACCTGCACGACACCAGCTGCGCACGCGAACTGGGGATAACCGCCGTGCTGAACTGGTCCGCCGAGATTTACCTGCCGGCACTGGCCGACTCCGGCTACGAAAGTGCAGTTCACGGCATCAAGACACCGATCAAACAGCCTGCTGACGGTAGCCAGCTCGCGCCCGACAAGCGCGCCTACAACCGCCTGCTGCGCGGCCTGCGCTGGCAGGGCGAACGGGGCTTCGCCATCCTCATCGGCCACTGGAAAGTGCTGCGCCACGCCACGGTCAGCCCACGCCGGATCGGTGACATCGTCGTCGCCGTGCCGGGCCTCGGCCATCTGAGAGCCCTTCGAATAACCTGGGGAGTCGGTAGGCTGGAGACACCGGTCGATCTTTGTGCGGGCGCGGGCGGCGTGTCGCGCTGACGTGAGGCGGGGCCGTCAGGTACGAGAACTGGCGACCAAACCGTCATCCCCGACCCCAACGACCCCGCTATGAGTTTTTACCTTGTCGCCGGCGCCGGCGCATCCACCGCCGCCATGCCGGCTGGCCGGCACCTGCCCACGCGGCGCCCGCGCCGCTACCCGTCGGATACCACCGACACCGAGTGGGACATCATTGCCGGCTATCTCCAGCCGGCGGCACCACGGCCCGAGGCGGCCGGCCTGTGTGCTACCCGCGCCGGGACATCGTCGACGCCATCCGCTACATAGATCGCACCAGCTGCCAGTGGCCGGCGCTGCCGGCGGACTTTCCGCCCTGGCCGACCGTCTACCACTACTTCCGCACCTGGACCCGCGACGGCACCTTGACCCGGCTGCACAACGGACTGCGCACCGAACTACGCCAGGCCGAGGGCCGCAACGCCGATCCCACCGCCGCAGCGGCGGACTCCCAGAGCGTGCGGGCGGCCGAGATGGTCACCCGGTCCGGCCGGGGTTACGACGCGGGCAAGAACGTCAACGGCCGCAAGCGACACATCGTGGTCGACACCACCGGTCTACTGCTCGTCGTGCTGGTCACCGCCGCCAACATCCAGGACCGCGACGCCGCCCGCCTCCTGCTGGCCGCCGTGCGGACCTGCTTTCCCCGCATCCGCAAGCTGTGGTGCGACGGCGGCTACAGCGGACAGCTTGTCACCTGGGCACAGACGACCCTCGGCCTCACCGTGGACATCGTCCGCAAACTCGCTGGCCAGGTCGGATTCCAGATCCGACCACGCCGATGGGTAGCCGAGCGGACCTTTGCCTGGATCAACCGCTGCCGGCGCACCGTGCGCGACTACGAAGCCCTGCCCGAACACCACGCCGCCATGGTCCAGTGGGCCATGGTCATCATCATGACCAGACGCCTGGCCCGCTACCGAACCCGGCCCCGCCAACCCTCCCGACGAGCAGCATGACCGGTTATTCAAAGGGCTCTAAGTGCCGGACGGCGTCCCCACCCGGCCCGAGTTCTCGGCTGTGGACTCCTCGCCCGCCGGATCCCGGGTCAGGGCCGCGACACGCTGCCGTAACTGGGTCGTGAGACCGGTATCCCGAACCAGAACGGTGATGCCGCCGCCGATGAACGCCACCCCAAGGCCGATGCCTGCTGCGCCCATTAGCAGGTTGATGGCGGTGTCGGTGGTGTTGGTAGTGAGGACAGCGGCGATGGTCAGGGCGGCGGCGGTCAGGGTGGTGTAGGCGGCCCAGGCGGCCGGGCCGACGGCGGCGGCGATCGCGGCGAGCAGGGCCAGGGCGAGCAGGGTGCGGGCGGTGTGGCGGACCAGGGACGCCCGTGGGGGAAGCCGGCGCAGTGAGGCGGCGGCGGACAGGATCGCGCCCGCGGCGGTCGCGGCGGCCACGCCCCGGTAGCCGACGTCGTTGCTCAGGACGTTGATGCCCATGCCGCTGGCAGCGCTGAGCAGTACCACGGACAGTCGGCTCCGCCAGTCCGGGCCGGTGCGTGGCGCGTCGGGTTCGCCGTTGGTGCTCACCCTGTCAGCATGACGTAAGCGATCGAGCACGACCGCACTGCGACCACAGGCCCCCGCTTGCCGAACGAGTCCGCGCCCGGATTGTGGCTTTCGGGACACACCGGGATGGTTCTACTGGTGCAACTGCCCCGGGCGGCCGCCGGCACCCGCTCACAGCGACTCACAGCCCAGGTCAACCCGCATGTCGTCTGCCAGTTGATGTGGGGCATTGCCAGCGTGTCTGAGGCATGGCGCGGTTTCTGCCATTTAAGTTGAGGCACTCTGATGGAGCGCGTCGGCGAGGCAGGTGGCGGTGCAGGCTGCGTGGGCGGTTTCGCCTGCGAGGTCGAGTGGTGGTTCGAGCTGTCCTATGTCGATCCGGCTGGCGTACGTCGTCGGGAGTCGTTGAGTTCCTGCTGGAGCGCCGCGTTCGAGCGTGCTGGCGCGGTGCGCCGGTTCACGTCGCGGCTGGGTCAGCGCAGCTTCTCCGGCTTGTGGTTCTTCGCTTCCAGCGGCGAGCATGTCGGGTTCGAGTCGTGGCTGGAGCGTGACCGGCTGATGGCGCTGGACGCGAGGCCCGGCACTCGCACGTTTCACCAGCGAGATCCGGCGCACCGTCAACCCCCACTACGAGTGGCACGCCTGGCCGCACTACAACAAGTTCCCACCCATCACCCAATGGATCATGGACCAGATCGAGGCCGTCCGAAACCCCGGGGACCACCGGCTCCAGCGCAGACAGACGCCGCCCGAGCACTACCAGCCCACCGTTGAGGTCCCGAGGCCCCGCCGAGCCTCCCGCTACACTGATGCTTCGCCAGCGGGGCAACGATGAAGGCGCTCAGCCACATGAGGCGTCCGGTCGGGACGGGTGCGAAACGCCGATCACGCGACGAGTTCCTTGAGGAAATACACCAAGCTCCACGTCCAGTCCGGCTGCACGATCGCGCCACGCATCGGCCTGCCGCAACTGCCGGTGGTGATCTGGCCCGAACCATCCAACAACGACGAGCAGGACGAGCGCAACGGGCTGCACTGGAAGACCCGCGCCCTCGTCGACTGGGCAGACGGCCGCCCGTTCGCCTGGATCGACGACGAAATCACCGACATCGACCGGACGTGGGTGTCGGCACATCACCCCGGACACGCCCTGCTGCATCGAGTCCACCCCCGCCAGGGCCTCACCGACGCGGACTACACCGCTGTCACAGACTGGCTGCACCAGCCCCGCGACACACCGCCACACGCTGAGGCTTCAGCCTGCCGCAAGCCAGGGACGGAGAGTCAGGAGCGAAGAACTGAGTATGCCGTTGAGCGATTAACTAACCTCCGGCCGACGCTGGAGGCCGCAGCCGCGTTGGCGTTGAGGTATCGCGGTGCTGGGGTGTCGGGTTCTCTACCGCAACGCTGACCCATGGAGCCACAGCTGGTATCGACGGGAGTGTCGGGAGTGTGGAGGGGGCAGGGTGGACACGGACTGGCTGGTGCAGTTGGCTACCTCGGGGGCAACGACGTTGGTCGGCGCGGCGGCCACCGACGCCTGGCAGCAGGCCCGCCTCGGGTTCGCGCGGCTGTTGGGCCGCGGTGACGCCGGGCGGCAGGAGCTGGTCACCGCGCGACTGGACAGACTGGCGAGCGCGGTGGAGCAGGCGGATGCCGCCGAGCGTGACCTGGTCCGTCAGCAGCTCTTGCCGGCCTGGCAGGCCCGACTGGCCGATCTGCTGGAGGAGGACCCTGCAGCCGCCGCCACGCTGAGCGGGCTGCGCGACGAGTTACAGTCCCAGTTGCCGGCGGTGCAGCGGCAGTGGGTGCAGCACATCACCGCATCGGCAGCGGGGGCTACCGCTCAGGGAGTGATGTTTGGCAACATCATCAACCAGCCCGCCCCACCGGCCGCCGACCGGCCCAGACCCCGGCGGTGATCACCCTGCAGAGTCCAGCAATCCAGAACGTTACCGCCGTTGCCGGGTTCGCCTACGGGGCGATCGGCGCCGACATTCACGTCTTCGGCGACGGCAGCCCGGTCTATCTGCTGGAGACACACCAACCGCCACCGATGCTGGACCGGGTCTGGCTTCGGGAGTTGCCAAGCCGGATGCTCAACGCGCGTTCACAGGTGGTGACGTTCACGGGCCGGCGACGCGAGCGCGACGAACTGGCCGTGTGGCGCGAGGGTGGGCCGCGGTTGGCGGTACGGTGGCTGCACGCTGCGGGCGGGCAGGGCAAGACCCGCCTGGCCGACCGCGTCGCGGCGGACGCCGCCGAGCAGGGGTGGAAGGTCATTGTCGCGGCCCACGGAGTCGGTGCTGTTCAGCCCTCCCCAGGTAGCCAGGACCTTCGCATCAGCGGGCACCGGGGCGTGTTGCTGGTCGTCGACTACGCCGACCGGTGGACCACCAGCGCCCTGACCTGGCTGCTGCGCAACACCGTGCTACACCAGCCCGACGTGCCGGCGCGGGTGCTGCTGGTGGCGCGCACCACGACAGGCTGGCCGGCCCTGCGCGCCGCGCTGCAAGACCCACGGGTACAGGCGGGCACCTCCGAACAGCCACTGGCCATCCTGGCCAGCGGCAACGCTCGGCAGGCGATGTTCGCCGCGGCCCGGAACAGCTTCGCCGCCGTTTACGACCTCGACGACCCCGTCGCGATCGCCGCACCCGCCGACCTGGCCCGACCAGAGTTTGGTCTGGCCCTGGCCGTGCAGGTCGCCGCGCTCGTCGCCGTCGACACCCACGCCACCGGCGCATCACCTCCCAACAGCCCGAGCCAGTTGACCGAATATCTGCTCGATCGCGAACAGCAGCACTGGGACCGCCTCTACGAGGGCCGAACCCGTGGCCTGGACCACCACACCCCGCCCAGCGTCATGGCTCGTACGGCGTTCACCGCCGCGCTGACCGGCCCGCTGCCGCATCCTGATGCCGTCGCCCTGCTCGACAGGGTGGAGAAAGAGCTGCCCGCCGAGCGGATCCTCACCGACCACACCCGCTGCTACCCCCCGGTCGGCCGCAGCCGCGACAGCGTGCTGGAACCGTTGTTCCCCGACCGGCTCGCCGAAGACTTTCTCGCCCTCACCCTGCTCGGCCACCCGACAAGCCAGCCCGGCCACAGCTGGGCCACCACCCGCCTCAACCAACTGCTGCCGGCCCCACCGGTACGGCAGGGCAGGACTGGCGCACCCGAGGACCCCGCCTACCTCGCCCGGACCATCACGTTCCTCACCGCCGCCGCGGCCAACTGGCCACACCTCAGAGCCGCCCACCTCTACCCGCTGCTGCGTGCCCGACCCGAACTGGCCCTCGCCGCCGGCGGCGCCACCCTCGCCACCCTCGCCACGCTCGCCGACGTTGACCTCGCCGTCCTCGAAGCCGTCGAGGCGCTCCTGCCCACCGAACGGCACATCGACCTCGACATCGCCGCCGCCGCGATCAGCACCACCCTCACCGCACACCGCCTCGACGCCACCGACGATCCCGCAGCCCACGCCCGCCTGCACGCCGCCCACGCCATGCGCCTGGCCAACGCCGGTCTGCGGGAGGAGGCGTTGGCCTCGGCCGAGAAATCCACCGCCATCTACCGGCATCTGGCCGAGGCCGACCCTGCCGCCCACCTGCCCGGCCTCGCCAGTTCCCTGGGCAACCTCGGCGTCTTCCTGTCGCTACTCGGAAGGTACGAGCAGGCGCTGGATCCGGCGAGGCAAGCCACCGACATCTACCGTCAACTGGCATTGATGAACCCGGCGGGCTGGCCCGGCCTCGCCGGATCGTTGAGCAACCTCTGCGTTCGGCTAGCGGAACTTGGCAGGTTCACGGAGGCGCTCGGCCCGGCGAGGCAAGCCACCGACATCTACCGTCAGCTGGCGCTGGCGGACCCGGAACGCCATCGTCCCGGTCTCGCCAGAGCCTTGAACAACCTCGGGGTCCGGTTGTCAGAACTCGGAGGATTCGCAGAGGCGGTGCTCCCGACGAAGGAGTCGATCTACATCTGCCGGGCTCTGACCGAGGTCAACCCAGACGCCTACCTGCCCGATCTTGGTGATGCGGTTACCAACCTCGGCGTGTATCTGGCGCAGCTGGGACGGCCGGAGAGGGCACTACGGCATGCCGAGGAAGCCGTCGCCATCTTCCGGCAACTGGCAGAGCGCAACCCACAGGCATATCGGCCCAACCTGGCAAAGGCACTGCGCAATCTGGGTATCACCCAGGCTGGCCGAGGAAGCCGGGATCATGCCTTGAGCCGTGCTGCGGAAGCCGTCGGCCTGTACCGCGAGTTGGTCAAGGCCGATCGGACCGCCTGGTTGCCCGACCTCGCCATGTCATTGGGTGCGTACGCATGGGTGTGTGTGACCGTAGGAGCCGAAGACGCCGAGCTCAAGCAGGCGTTGGAGGCCATCACCGAAGCGGTGGAGCTCTTCGGCCTGCTCGCCGAGCACCTGCCACGGGCGTTTGAGGGACAGGTCCTCTCGGCGTGCCGGACGCGTGCCGACGTGCTCGACAAGCTCCGCCGTACCGACGAGGCGACCGAGTTGCGCCGTCAATTCGGTCGGGGTCGATGAGGACAACCGGTCGGTGGTGTTCATGCCGCGCGGGCGCGGATCGCTCGACCTGGCCGCCCCGCTCGAAGCTGGCGTACGTCCTCTCCGGCCGATACAGGTCCTGGACATCGCTCGTCGCGGCAGCGGTAGAGCCGGTACCTGCCCATGTCGATGCAGAGCTGGGCGGACGATCCGTCACACGGAGCGGCTATCGATCGATGCGGACGAGGCGCCAGCGGTTGTCGGCGCTGCCGTTGTCGGATTAATACTCCAGCCGCATCTGGTGGAGTTGGCGTCTTCGCTGGTAGTGGGCGGTTTTGGCGCGGTGTTGGTGTCGGCGTCGCCATCGTGACCATCGATGGATGTAGTCGAAGGTTCGCGTCGTGGTGATCAGGTGTGCCAGGAGACGGCGGACCTCGCCGAGGGTGAGGGGAATGAGGCCGTCATCGGATTCGGTGCCCCCTTTTTGGCGTGGGCGGCGGTGACGGCGAGGTAGGCGTGGGCGCACAGAACGAGTGTTATGTGCCGGTACCAGGCGTGTACCGGCACACCTGGTAGTGGTCGAGGCCGACTTCGGTTTTGGCGGTTTGGAAGCACTCCTCGATCGCCCACCGGGATCCGGCGATGCGGATGAGGTCCTCGTCGGGTGTGCCGGCGGGGCCGAAGCACAGGTAGTAGGCCAGGTCGGTGGGGTCGGTGATGCTGCGGCGGATCAGCAGCCAGTGACCGTAGCTGTTGGTGGTGCCGGGCAGGGAGGCCACGGCCCAGTCGTAGAGTCGTGGTCCTTTGGCGCCGTCGCCGCAGCTGCGGCGCTTCCACGCCAGGGCCGGCGCGTTCGCGGCCAGGACGTCCGGGCGGGAGTTGCCGACCGTGGTCGGGATCCGCTGGTTGCGGGGCACGGCGACGACGTAGCCGACGCGCTGCTGCTGCAACCACGTCCGGAACTTGGAGTCCTGCCCGTAGGCCTCGTCCGCGGTGATCCACCGCGCGGGCAGGCCGGCGGCGATGGCGCGTTGAATCATCCGTAGGCCCAGCGCGGGCTTCGTGGCGAACTCGACGCTCATCGCGACGCCGGCTTCGGCGCGGCGGGCGGGGTCGTCGCACCAGCCGCCGGGCAGATACAACTCCCGGTCGATTAACGTCCGACCGGCCGGGCTGGCGTAGGCGAGGAACACCCCGAGCTGGCAGTTCTCCGTCCGCCCGGCCGTGCCGGAGTACTGACGCTGCACCCCGGCCGACTTGACCCCCTTCTTCAGGAAGCCGGTCTCGTCGACGATCAACACCCCGTCGTCGTGACCGAGGTGCTCGCTCACGTAGGCGAACAGGTCGTCGCGAACAGCGTCCGGGTCCCACGCGGACCTGTTGAGCAGCCGTTGCATCCGATCCGGGGTGCTGTCGCCGGCGGCCTCGGCCAGGGTCCAGCCGTTCTTGGTCGCCAGGGGCGACAACAACCCGACCAGATAGGTCAACGCCTGCCGGCGCGGCTCCGCCCGCCCGAAACGATGCGCGAACCGCGCCAATGATCATCCAACCCTGCCCGCCAGCCCACGATCTCATCGATCAACACAAGCACGGGAGCCTGCCCGCCCCCTGACCGACCACAACAGACAGACAGTGCGACCATGCAACCCATCCGCCGAATAACATCGACATCTGCAGCTACATGGCCGACGCAACACGAATGCCGATCATGCCGATGAGCTGCCAAAACTTCAGACCAGGCAAGTGCTGCTGGAGTACTAACCCCAGTAACCGACGGCCTGCCGGCCCAGTGCCTGTTGGCCGGCAGTGTTGGCGTGGCAGCCGTCGGCGACCTCGCTGTTGCGCAGCGTGAACACCCCGGGATAGCGGACGTTCTGGCTCGAGTCGGCGGCGGCCTGCTTGGCAAGACGGTCGGTCAACTCGGGGCCGCCCGAGCCGGACAGCTGGCACACGTTGCCCTGCGGGTAGAGCGGCTGGCCGGAGATGTAGATGGTGGCGCCGGGGGCGGCATGCTGGCGGGCGTTGGCGATGAGTCGCTTGACCTCCTCGTAGGTAGCGCCGCTCTGGGCGAAGATGCAGATCTGCACCCACACCGCCGTCGGCCGACCGAACCGGGCTGCCTGCTGGTCGAAGCGCTGCCAGGCGCTGGAGTTGGGGTTGGTCCAGGACTGCACCACCAGGCCGCCGGTCCCGTACGGGCCCCACATGCGCCGGCCGCCGACAGCGACGTACCCCTGCGCGACGTTCTCCGCCATCGAGCAGCCGATGAACCCCATCGAGTTCGCCCCGCCGGTGGGCGGCGGGCTCGTCGGCGGTGCGGACGTCGGTGGCGGGCTCGTCGGCGGCGTACTGGTGGGCGGCGCGGAGGTGGGAGTGACGCCGCCGGTGCACACCGTGCCGTTGAGCGAGAAGCTGGACGGTGTCGGGTTGTTGCTGTTGTTCCACGAGCCGTTGAAGCCGAAGCTCGTGCTGGCGTTGGTGGCCAGGTTTCCGTTCCAGCCGGCGTTCCGGGCGGTCACCTGCGTCCCACTCTGGCTGACCGTGGCGTTCCACGCCTGCGTCACCTGCTGCCCAGCGCTGAACGACCAGGTCAGCGTCCAGCCGCTGAGCGGATCACCAAGGTTGGTCACGGTGACGTTGCCGGTGAACCCGCCGGGCCACTGTGAGCCGACCGAGTAGCTGACCCGGCAACCGGCGGCCGCGGCCGCCCCGGTCACCGAGACCGCACCGACCGCGGCGATCACCGCTAGCGGCACCGCGACGGCGACAAGAGAACGGAATCGAGATAAGCGCATTTTTCCCCTCCTCAACTGCGTACTTCCGGACGTGAGATGAGATGTGAGCGCTGGCACGACAACGCTGGGCGTGAGTGGCGACTCACCCAGCAGGTCGATGTGCTCCTGTTGCCTCCGACGTCACCCGTTGAGCATCGAAAGCCCGACCCGGCCGCGTCGAGCACCGTCCCAACCTGTCTCGCGCAACCCAGGATTCCATCGAAGACTGTCACTGAACAGTACGACGCCATACCGGCGGCAGTCAACGAGACTGTCGAATGACATGCCTTCCGTGCGCGCACCAGTCGGCGCTTCCCCTGGGATCTTCGAACAGTGGCTGGCGAGCAGGTTGCTCGTTGCCGCGGCGTACCGCCGCCCTGCCGTCGAACGTCATGCCCTAGCTGCGGCAACAGCCGACGCCGCTGTCCGCATGGCGAACGGCGGTTTAGAATGCGTTGATGACTCAAGCCCGCACCGATGAATCGACGCACCCGCACGAACGTGGGCATGCCTGAGCTACCCGAGATCACGACCCCGGCCGCTGCGGAGCGGTTCGGAAACGCCTCTGAAGAGAGGTTCGCCTTCTCCCGCCGGTACGCGGCCGGCACTGGCGGGGTCCGCGGTCTGTTGATCACGGTGCTGGGCGACCACGTGCGGCCAGCCCGACAGCCCGCACCCACGTCGGCATTCATCGATGCATTGGGCCGTCTCGGCGTTGAAGAGAACGCCTGCCGGCAGGCGCTGCTGCGCGCGTCCGCGGACGGCTGGCTCGTCGCCCGGCGGGCCGGCCGGTATACCTGGTGGCAGCTCAGCCCGGCGTTCGAGCAGTTCCTCGACCTCGGCGCTTCGCGCATCTTCGGGTTCACCGCCACCCAACCACGCTGGGACCGCCGCTGGCTGGTGACGCTGGCCCGCGTACCAGAGTCCAACCGCGCCGGCCGCCACCTGCTGTACACACGGATGCGCTGGGCCGGATTCGGCCGGCCAGCACCCGGCGTGTGGATCTCCACCCACACCGACCGCATCCCGGAGGCCGAACACGTCCTGCGGGAAGCCGGTGCCCAGGCCCAGATCTTCCTCTCCGAGTACATCGCCGGCGACGACCTGCCCACTCTCGTCCGTCAGGCGTGGGACCTCGACGAGCTGGAACAGCGCTACGAGCAGTTCATCGACGAGTTCACCCGCGCACCCTCCGACGACCCGATCGTGCGGGTCACCCGGCTCGTGCATGCCTGGCGCCTGCTCGCCCTCGTCGACCCCGCCCTCCCCGAAGAACTCCTCCCCAAGAACTGGAGCGGTACCCGCGCCGCCAAGCTATTCCATCGCCAGCACGCCAAATGGGAGCCGGCCGCCACCCGCGAGTGGGGACGAATGAGCCGACGGGCAGGCCACAAACCCTGAAAGTGGAGTGCCAAGGTCTCGATCAGCACTTCCGACGCGGCCAACCTCGAGGCGATGGACACAACGACGCGTCGGCCCTGGGCCCTGTCTCAGGCCGCGTTGAAGTGTCTGTACCTGGTGACCCGATCCCTGAACCCCACCGGAGCAGGCAGAACCCGATGGACGATGCGCGGGAAACCCGCGTTGAAGGCCTTCGCCATCACCTTCAGCAACCGCTTCACCGCCGCTGAAACCTACTAACCAAGATCGCCGGAAACACCAACTTGTTGGATTGGTGGCGGAGATCAGGGTCTGCAGCCATGATCCCCGAGGTTGTGGTCGGGGTCGCTCGGGAAACACCTGCCGCCCACGGGCTGGCCCTCGAACGGCCTGCGCCCCGGCCACAACCGCCGGCGAGAGTGGCTCGAGAGAGGTCTGTTAAGCCCAAAGTTGGTCTGCCCTCCTCGCCGGATCCTCCCTTTCCGGTCCTGCAAGGAGAACCCGTGCCCGCCGCAACATCACCAACGCCCCGGGTCGTCATCGCGATCGATCCTCACAAGGCGTCCTGGACCGCCGTCGCGGTCGACAACCGCCTTCAGCCACTGGCCGCGATCCGCGTCGAGGTCAACCGCGACGGCTACCGGCAATGACGTCGCTTCGCCGGCCGCTGGTCACATGCCGTCGGGGCGGTCGAAGGCGCCACCGGCCTCGGCGCCACGTTGACCTCTCGTCTGGCAGCCGACGGTGTCGACGTGGTTGATGTGCCCGCGAAGCTCGCCCGCCGCGTTCGGATGCTCTCCACCGGGCACGGCCGCGCCGACGACGTTTGGCACGTCGATGTCAGCGACCACCGCAACGCCATCGCCGCCTACCGTGACGCTCTCGGCTACGTGAAGCTCAGTCCGTGACCGCCGACGACACGCCCGGCGGACGGCTACGCCACCTGGCCGACTACCTGAACCTCGACTGGCACTGGCTGCAAAGCCGCTGCGCCGACCTCGGCCAGTACGGCTTGGCCGGCCTCGCCGAGCCCTGCAGCCGGCTGCTCTCACTCGGAACCAGACACTGGTCCGGGTCCAGATCAACAGGACGAAGCGCCAAAGCTCCGCCACGGCGACACGCCGTCTCGGTATGCAACCGCGAGAGCAGGCTATCGAGCGCCGGATCGTCGCCTGTACTGGCCGCCACAGCGTTGATCTCCGCCAGCCGAACGTCCGCCACCGCCCGCCGCGTGCTCGGCAAACGACGCGGCTTCGCCACCTTCAACGCAGGATTGTCCGACGCCGCGATGAAACCATCAGCGACCGCCCTCCTGTAGAGACAACGCAGCGCGGCAACCAGGTGCTCCGCTGCGCTTCGACCTCCGCGGGCATTCCGACGAGCCACCACATGCGTCTTGACATACTCCGCCAAACGCTCAATCTCCGACGGTGTGGGCTCGTTCAGCCTCCGCTGTCCCCAGTGCTCCACCACGCGTTTCCAGTAGGAGCCGTAGGCTCGCCGCGTACCCCGCACTGACCGCCGCTGCCACGACCGGAACGTATTCGACGAATGTCGGCGCCAACGGGCGCTTCGCCGACGCTTCGATGAGGTCGGCCGCCGAGATGCCCATTCTTGCGAGCAGCAGTCGAGCGGCATCCAACTCAGCCGAGCCTGCCGTGCTCTGACTCATCCCTGGCCCCCACCAAGAGCCGCAGTGTGCGCCTGGACGATCATCCGGTCCAGGGCAGCCGGTGGGTGCACAACAAGAACCCCGGCGGTGGGATCCGCCGCCAGCAGCACCCGCTCACCTGCCTTCAGACCGCACCACCTCCGGACAGCCGCGGGCAGGTGCAGATGGCACTGACCAGTGAGGGTGAAGACACCCTGCGAGCTCACCCGCACGACGATGAGCCCGGCGTCCTCATGAATATGAAGACGGGTACCCGACGTCCAGCCGAGCGCGCGGACGATCACCCGGTCGGCGATTCGACCGCTGATGTCGACGGCTGCCAAGCCATACACCATGACACCCACGCGTGGCATCGGAAGATCTGGCAGCGGCAACGGCGCACGACGTAGCGAGCCGTCTGGTCGCCGGCCGCCCCCACGGATTCGCCCCGGCCGCGCAGGAGGCACCAACGCGGCGACAGTCGCGTCAGGCATGGCGATCAACCCCACCGCAAACAGTCCCGATGGAGACCGCCACAAGGGCAGCGAACCCGTAATCAAGCGAGCTTGACCACGGGTTCGTCAGATACAGCAGGGATGCTTCAAATCTGTGTCCGAGGGGGGATTCGAACTCTTGGGCGCATCATTTGTGCACCATTCTGAGTGCTCATGCTCATAGGTTACGGTACGGCCAGGATTGGTTCAATCCCAAACTCCACATCACCGTGCGTGAGCATGGATGGCAGCTCAGACTAATTAGGCAAAATGCCTTGCGCAGCGGCTCGCTCCGCCATCGACCGGCCAAGATGAATGTGCAGCTATCCCCTATGGCCGCTCAATCAGGCGTCCGCGAGCCGCCGCTAAACATTTCTGCCTTTGGTGCTCTTCAGCCGGCCGACGTGCCTACAGCCGTAGCCCTCGGATTCTTCGCGCTGGGTGCACGAGGTTCACCGCCCATGTTCGAGGTCTGCGCTGGTCAACCGGCCGACAAGCGGTGGGGCCTGCTGGCGTACGGATCTCTTGAGGCATGTCGAGTACTCGAGCGGCCAACCTTAGCCTCGGTGTCATGTTGCGGTGGCCGCCAAGTCGTTCAGGGCCGCGTTGATCACGGGCCAGCACATGCTGAGGGTATCTCGGTCTGGAGCGTGGCCGATCTTCACCTGGGCGTTGGGATGCACGAGGTTGCGGTATTCGCGGAGTTTTCCAGCGAAGCCGCGGACGTCGGCTTGTATCCACTTTTCTCGGTGGGCGGTCTCGATCAGCTCGTGCAGGGTCCACTTGTCGAGAGGTTTTTGTGTGTTGGGCGTGCGGGCCTTGACGGCGTCGAGGAGAACGCCTTCCAGAAGGCTGCCAAGCATGATGATCGCGCTGGCGTAGGCACCGTTGCGGTCGCAGATACGTGCCTCGTTGAGCCGACTTTCAAGGACGATCGCGAGGTCGGCGTCGCGGACGATGTCTGCCATGGCCACGTGGAGCATGACGTCTGGCGACTGTTGCTCTTGGTCCTCTGGCTGCTTGTAGGGCCGAATGACAGGTCGTCCCTGGCTGTGTGCGATCTCGAAGCCTTCGATGGCGAGGATGTTGTTGAGTAGCTCGGTGACCTCGGCGGCGGCCAAGGGCTCGTTGCGATGAACGTACTCACGTCGGTCAGCAAGGCGGCAGACGAGCGCGTCGATGGCCCCGGGTGTGTCTCGACGTTGACGGAGCTGGTTGGTGAGCCAGCTTCGGCGCTGTTCGCCGTTGTAGGGCGCGACGTTCTCCCAGCCGGCTTGTTGGAGAAGCTTGGGCAGCTCGGCCCCACGTCGATACACGGGGTAGTCGTCGCCACCACAAGCGATTCGGGCGATCTCATCGAGGGTGTTGTCGTCGATACTCTCGAGCACGCGGGTCTCCTAGAGGTCGTCTTCGTCATCGGACAGCGTTGTGGGTCTCCAACGTGGCTGCTGGCGTGGTGCTGCGGGCAGTGAACGGGGTTCGATGCCTCGTTGCTGTAGTTGCTGCCAGAGTGGTTCGAGGGCGGCAGCGGGGTCGTGCAGGTATTCGCTGTCCCGGATGCGAATGAACTGCCAACCGGCTCGGCGTAGTTCTCGCTCGCGGTGTAGTTCCTGCTGGACCTGCTCGGGTTGTCGGTACCGCGAGGGTGTGTCGCACTCGACGGCCAGCCGGCCGTTGTCGCCGACGACGACAAGATCGATGGCTCGGTGGTCGACGGGGTAGTGCGGGACTACGGCGTAGCCGCGGCGCCGCAGCTCCAGGAAGACGCGTTGCTGCAGCAGGCAGGCGAAGGGTTCGGTGCGGGTGTCGGGGGTGACGTCATCGAGCTCGGGATCGACCGTGAAGGTCGCCGGAGGGTGGAGCATGTAGGTCAGCAGGGAGTGGCGAAGGTCGGTGGGGTTCAGGCTGTTAGGGGGTACCGAGGTGAACAGCCAGAGTTGGTCACGGGCGCGACTGGCGGCGACGTTGTACCGACGCTGCTCGGTGCGGCCGGTGAGAGCCGTTCTGGCCTTCGTCACGACCATGGACAGCAGAACGATGTCGCGTTCGTCGCCTTGGAAGTCGGGTGGTTGGCCAACTCGAATTTGTCGGTGGCGTATGTCGGCCATGTCGATGCGCTCGTAGAGCAGCTTCTCAAGGATCTGAGTCTGTTTGCCGCTCTGCAGCGCGATGATACCGATGGTCTTGTTGCGGCATATCGGGTCGTCGATGATCTTTTGAACGTGATCGATGATGGCGCTGGCTTCGACCTGATTGCGCAGGGTTGCCCGTTATCCCTCTTCCATGGCGTCGTTGACCTGCACGACTCTGAGAGGGTCGAGGCGGTCGGCCCCGAACTGACGGAGTGGGATAAGTCTGCCGTCGTAGAACTGCGCAGAGGACCATCCGATGATTTCGGGCATGCATCGGAAGTGTTCGGAGAGTCGAACGACATCGGAAAAGCGGGTGGCTAGGAGTTCGTAGAGATTCGAGGTGGGGAGGAAACCGTTGCGCAGGTTCAAGGCCATGTCGGCTAGGTGCCGGTCTAGGCTCTCTTGCACGGCCTCGGAGTCGTTGTTTCGGTAGTTGGCACCGGGTGCGCACTGCTTCTCGTCGCCGACGACGATGACTCGTGGTGCCAGCCACAGAAGGAAGAGGTTGTCGACGCTGGCTTGGCTGGCTTCATCGACGATGACGACGTCAAAGGCGTTGGGTCGTGGCGTGATGGTGTCGATCACGGCTGATAGGGGCATGACCCAGGCGGGGACGGCCTGCTGGGCGTTCTTCATCGCTTCGAACGCTGCGGTGAGGTACCGGTCCTTGTTCTTGCCCTGCCCTCGGCCGTAGGCGCCCATGTTGGTCTTGTAGGACTGGAGAGCTTGACGCTGTTCTTCCGTTATATGTTCCAGGCAGTGTTGCAGAGCCTGTTTACCAGCTAGCTCTGCAGTCACGCGGTTAAGTTCTAGTTCAACATCGCCGATGCGCTGCTCGTGGATCTGCTCGGTATCTGTTGGCCGGATCATCTGGTGGTAGGCCGCTGCTGCGCCCCAGGCCCACGACGCTTCGAGGTCGTTGAGGCGGTGTCCCCAGGTTGGATCGTCGAGGTTCTCGCTTATCTGGGTGGCGAGCGCCGGGTGGGCGGCGGAGAGTCTCTGAAGCAGTTGTTCGCAACGCTGTTGTGAGTCCTTGTCGCTCCTGGCCAGATCAAGCTGTCGGCGGGCGGCAGCGTAACGGTCGATGTCGCCGCAGCCGAGAGCGACGCTGAACTCGGCGGCTTCGGGGGCGACGTCTGGGTTACGGCGCCATGTCTGCATTGTGTTGGTGAGCTCAGTCATGGCCTCGGACGCTTGCCGTGCCCCGGTGACAGTCGTTCGGTTATGGCCAATGCGGACGAGGAGGTCCCAATCTTGCGGGCTGCGGACTGCGAAGCGGATTCCGTGGCTGCGTAGCAGGCGCTCCACTGTGTCCCGCGCTGCGGCGAGCGTGCGCAGGGCCGAGGCGTTGTGTGAAATGTCGTGGAGGTGTGCCACTCGACGGCGGAGCGGCCCGTGGAACGTCGGAACGCCGACCTGGGCCCATGCTTCCAGAGCCGTGGTGACGGCTGTTTCGGCCTGAAGGAAGGTGGACAGCGCGGTCAGCTCTGAGGTGGTGGCGGGCGGGGCGCCGTCAACCGTGCAACTTTGCAGCAGGTCGGTGGCGTCGAGCTGGGCGCGTGGGGGCAGGTAGCGGCGTAGGCGTCGGCCATTGACCAGGTGCCGTCGCAGACGCTTGGCCTGGCCCGAGAGGCGGCTGAGGTGGGCTGCGGTCAGGGGTGTGGTGCCCAGATCGATGTCGCAGTCGTTGAGCGCCGTAAGGGCACGTACGTGGGGCTCCACCTCTCGCAGTTCGGCGAATAGGGCCTCCCAGTAGGCCGGGCTTTGCCGGGTTAGGAGCGCTTCGGCGGCTCTGCGTCGCCAGTCTGCGGGGTCCCAGTCAGTGATCGCGTCGGGTAGGCCGCAGGATGCCAGGGCATCGGTGGCAACCGCGACGTGGCGCTGAATTTCAGCAAGGGTGGCGTCGTCGAGGGTGGTGAGTGACCAGGCGGTGGCGGTGTGGTCGGCGCCGAGGATCCGCTCAGCGTGAGCGATGGTGGCGATCGTGGCGGCGACGTCCGCGGCGTGTGGAACCTGGTCGGGGTCGGGAATGAACTGCTGGGCTCGTGCGGCGCGTTCTGGTGTGGCGGAGGTGAGAAGCTGCCACAACTGTTGGGCCTGGTCGTTCGACAGGGGCGCATCCCCGCAGGCGCCGGTGGGTAGGGGTTCGATCCAGCCGTGCTGATCGCGGCCGGCGTTGATTTGTTCGACGATTTGCGCGAGCGTGCCGCCATAGCCAGCGGCGATCGGCGGGTGAATCGTGTACTCCTGTTCGCGGATCACGCCCAAACCCCGGATCGTCTGCTCGAGCTGAGCGCTCAGGCTGGCGCGCTGTTGCCGAAGTTGGGTGATGTCGCTACGTAGCTCGTCGACGGTGATCGTGGAGGACAGCTCCGACAGCGCGGTGATGCTGCGGTCGAGTTCGTCTGTTCCTGTCCGTTGCATGCCCGTCATGAGTACACACAGTTGCCGCACCGACTCGGGTAACTTCTCGCGGAGCACGCGCAGCGCTTGGTCCTTCTGGCTCGTGATGAGCAGCCTCTGGCCGTCGGCGAGCAGCGCGCAGATGAGGTTGGCGATCGTGTGTGTCTTGCCCGTGCCTGGTGGGCCCTGCACGACGACGGTCGTGTCGTCGCTGAGCTTGGCCAGCACCCTGCGCTGCTCTCGGTTACTGGCGAGAGGAAACAGCGGGTCGTCGCTGTTGACCGGGCGATCCCGTCCCGCGCCCTTGAGCCAATTGCAGCGTTCCGTTGCCTCGATCGGGGTCACGAGTTGCGCCAGCCCGAGGGGGGTAGGAGATTCCGCGTCCTCAAGGCTGTCAGCGATGGTGCGGTAGACCCGCTCCAGTCCCTTGCGGTCACGGCGGCGGAGGAACAGGGCTGGGGCGAGGGTCAGCCGTGTCGTGTCGGCCTCGTCGAGGAGCGGAGGTTCCCACCGGTCGTCAGCAAGGTGGAGAGCACGGTCCCAGCAACGGCGCCGCCAGAGTTGCAGTAGGCGCACCACCTCCGGCGAAAAGGGGTGCAGCTGCGCTCCCGTATCGAACCAAGGAGATTCGAAGGGTTTGGCGCGGTATCCGTCTTGAGACGTGAGAAAGTCTTGGTCCTCGATCTTCATCCGCTGGTCGAGGGACAAGGCGACCTGCAGGCTGTCGGTCGTCGGGTCCTCAACGATGGCGGCGTTCCAGACCAGCAGGTGCCGCCGAACGGCCCAGCGGCCAGCGGCGCTGGAGGTAAGAAGACCGACACCGAGCACAAGCTCCTCGGCATCGCCGCGTTGCTGTGCCAGGCGCTGAAGTCGCTCCAGGTAGGTGTAGGTCGCGCGCTGCTCCCCCACGCGGCGCTCCTGCTCGGCCCACTTCGTCCACACGGCGAGCCAGTCCTCGTACTCCCGCCGAAGGGAATCGGAGATTGCCGGACCTGTTGCTGCACGCCCACTGTCGTTCGTCACGAGCTGGAGTGGCGGGCCTTCGGCATCGCCGTACTCCGTACCGTCTAGCAGGTCACGAAGCGCTGTTGGGGGTACAGGTGGTTCCGGTGGCG
Organism: Micromonospora sp. KC721; assembly: GCF_004348355.1. Lineage (NCBI taxonomy): Bacteria > Bacillati > Actinomycetota > Actinomycetes > Micromonosporales > Micromonosporaceae > Micromonospora > Micromonospora sp. KC721. Next base: position 32,292 of record NZ_SMJY01000022.1, read on the forward strand.
GAGGATAGGCGACCTGCATGATGACCGGTCCGCGGGAACGCGCGTTGTCTTGCGGCAGCCTACGAAACCAGTAGGTGTTGGCCTCGTCGATCGCGTCGCGATTCGGCCGCTCGCTGCTCTTGACCTGCGCGAGCAGGTGCGCCACGAGACCTTGGGTCAGACGTCTGACGGTAGGACTTGTCGGGGACACGGGGTCCGGCACTATGCCTCCTCGGGCTCGCCCAGCCCAACAGGATGCACGCAATCAACTACTGAAGGCAACCATCTGCCGGAAGTGAGACATCTGGCGACTCAACCCAGTAACAGGGCGCAAGTCTTCCCCGGCGGTGCCGCACTTTGCCCCGACAGGGCCACCGCCCGGAACCCGCCACCGGCCTGCCGCACCGCTCTGCGGGGCACAACTAACACGAGGTCTCGCCCAACCGCGCAGGAAGGCGGGGTTCGCATCATAGGCGCTTCCAAGCCATACTGAGGACATGCGTGCCACACGGCGGCGTCGACCACTGAGAAGATCTCTTACGAGTCCTCCCGCGAACGTCGAGCTTGCCCAGCTCGCCGGGAACGTCCGATATGTGGGCAGCAGCGAGCACAAGAGTTACCCCTCGTTCGCCGGACAGCCACGGCTACGCGCAGATGCGAGCAAGTGCGATCCGCGCCTAGCAGACCCAGAGGAGCTGACCGCGTGGCTGCAGGCCGCCATAGCGGCAGGCAATGTCGGCGAGCCTTGGGAAGGTAACTACCCCCGCTATGTCTGGCATCGCCAGTCCGAGGTTGTCTACGAGGGTAGGCTGGTAAACCAGGAGCTCGGCCAGTACAAAGGCTACCCCCTCGAGCCGGATCAGTACCCAGAGGGGCTGAAATGAGTGAGTATCAAGATATAGAAATAAGGTGGGAGTGGCTGGCGGCGCCGAGTGTCAAGGCCGCCGAGCTAAGAGCAACGTGGGCTCGTCTTGAGATTCATGTCGGCGGCGAAACGCTGACTTTGGTCGAAGACAAGGAGTCTGGCAGCTCCCGCAGGTCAATCTACTGCTCCTTGTACCCTCTGGCTGAGTGGATCGCCTTCAACTGGTGGTTCCTAAGAGCCCACTCCAGGCCGGCGTCCACCCTGTCGAAGAGCCGCTCTTATGTAGGGTCGGCCTCAGATCACTATCTTCAGCGACAGCGACACAACGTCCGGAGCGCAGGCGACGGATTCCTCTGGCCCAATCTATTCATCCTTCCCGAAGGGGGTACGACACGCCTCGTTTGGCGTGCCGACCCCCCGGACGCCGCTAGCCAAGTGATTCGATTCCTTACCAGCGGCGAAGTCGTTATTGAAAGCTCTCTGTTACAGCAACGCCTTACCGACTTCGTTGAGGTGGTGGTCTCGCGGCTTACCGAGACGGGAATCCGGGACACACAACTGCAAGTTGAATGGGCGGCCATTCAGAGCACGGAACCGCAAGAAGCAGCCTTCTGCCTAACTTCCGCGCGCCTAGGCCTTGACCCCTATTCGGAAGCGGAGAAGTATGAGGCAGATATTCTCCGAGCAGCAGATCAACTGGATGATCAGTTGCTTGACGACTTCATGGATGTGGTGCAGCCAGACAAAATTTCGGTAGCCCTAGAGTGGGTAGCTGCCGCGCAAGAGGAAATTCGGCGGCTTACCGCCCCAGCCGCCGATCAAGTAGAGGCGCTCAGATCCGAGTTGTCCCCGAGCCCCGAATGGTCCCACCTTCGCCCTTGGGAGAGAGGGTGGGCGCAAGCGCGTCGGGTGCGAGGAACTCTTGGGATCGATGCGGCGGATCCGTTTGAGCTACAAGGTATTCTCCGGGCCTCCGCTATTGCAGTGCCCCCGAGAGGGCTGCAGGCACTTGGTGGCAAGGACCCCGACACGCCTGCGTTGGTCATCGTAGGCAATCATCAGCCCGAGGCAGCAAGGCGATTCACCATCGCGAGAGCGCTGTGGCATCTACTTTGGCAAAATGAATCCCGGTTCTTGGTTACAACGGCCTACACGGACCTGCAGAAGGTGGAGCGGGCGTTCGCGGCCGAACTGCTCGCGCCTGCCGAGGGAATCGCCGGACAACTTTCCGTTGAATCCATTCACCTAGGGGCCGAGGAGCGTGAGATAGAGGAACTTGCGAGGAAGTATCAGGTTTCGCCGATGATTGTGCAACATCAGCTTGACAACCAAATCTTGCGGTGACCGCTTGCCATCGGCAACAGCTTCCACACGTCTCCGAACTCAAGTTCCCGATGATCGGTGTTCGTTAGGTGCTCGCGTCGGGCACTGGCTCGCCACCTCACCGAGCCTGAGTTGAGCCTCCTCCGACAATATCTGCATCCGACCATGGTGGTCCGTCGCTGCGCCAACCGCTCGGCGTCAACAGATGCTCATCGACCTGCACGCCCACCTCCGCAGCGAACCGCACGCTCACCTGCTCCCGATAGTGATCCAACAGCACCCCCGCCGCTAACATCCGCCCCTACGGCATGTTCATGGCTGGTACGCGCACCGGCCGGTTCTTCCTTTAGCACGACAACGGCAAGGGAGATCTGCCTCGGGTGCTGCGCGAGCTGGCGCCTACGAACTTGTGCCAGAACGCCACCGCGAGGCCATGGACTTGAATGTCAACAATCAAGCGGCTCGCCGGCCTTGAGCCGGAGGACCCGCCGGCGGCCGTCAGCCTGATCTTCCGGCGTTCGACGACCTCGCGGCAAAGTGGGACGCCCGGTATCCGGCGGTGATCCGCGGCGGGTGTCGTTCGTGCCGGCCAGCCTGGCCAGAGCGTCCGCCCGGTGCTGCGTCTTCAGTTCGTCTCTGGGGGTCAGCGCCTCCCCCAGCGCCCGAATCTCCTTCCGCCTGACGGAGATTGCCAGCCAGGTCAGCTCTGGTTCAACTGACATGGGGTGGTGTCCGAGGTTGAACGCCCTAGCCGGCGGATCAAGTCAGCTGGCGGCGACGCCGAGGCCATCCTTGGTTCGGGCGCCAATCGCCGTCTTTCTAGGATGGATGCGCAACGCGGAGCGGAGGGGCTGTTGACCATCGGTGCAGTCGAACGCCACGTCCAAGGCGCGGACGAGGAGCACACGCCGCTGGACGGCGACGGCTTTCTCGACATCGGCGCTGCCGCCAGCATCACGCCGGCCGGGGACCTCGCCGGACGTCCGGGAAGCTTCGTCCTGCTCGCGCCAGGCGGCGTCGGAAAGTCGGTCTTACTCGATGGTCTGCGGCGGCAAGAGGACGGCCTCGAGGTCGACCTCGTCGGGCTCCGGGGCGCCGATATCGGCCGAGCGATCGGTGCGGCGATCGCGTGCGGGAAACCGATTTACCTCGATTCCTTGGACGAGGCCCTGCTTACCGAGCCGGCCCTTGTCCGGCTGGTCAACCGGGCGATGTCCAGACCCGGGACCGATGGGGTCAAGTGGCGGCTCGCGTGCCGCCCTTCGGCCTGGACGAGTGCTTTTGTCGACGGCGTTAAGAGTGTCGAGAGACTGCGCCTGCTGCCGATGACGCGTGATGCGGCCCGTCGCCTGCTCGCCTGCCTTGATGTCGACGAGGGCTTTCTGGATGCCCTAGCGGCGGCGGGCCGGAGCCGGTTGAGCGCCTCGCTGTTGCATTTCATTGCGGCGGCCCGGCAGTGGCAGGAGACGGGTCGTCTTCCGGGCCGGCGCGTGGATGCCCTGGAGTCGGAGGTTCAGCGGCTGCTGACCGAGCGGGAGGATCTTCGGCAGCCGTTGCGGACGGGCGCGGACGTGCGGCGCCGGACCGCCGGCCGGCTGGCTGTCTTCGCTGCGTTCGGTGGGGTCGGCCGGTTCGCGTTCCGCACCGGCGCGGGTCAGGCCGCCGTCGCGGTCGCCGAGTTACCGACTAGGCCGGAGCCGGACCGCCCCGACGTCACGGTTGGGGGCGAGGTCTACGCGGAGGTGCTGGGCAGCGCGTTGTTCGACACCGCGCCGCAGGACACCGTCGCCTTCCGGCACCAAGAGTACGTTGACTACCTCGCCGCCAGGTACGTGGTGGACCGCGCGCCCACGCGGTCCCAGGTCACGGCCCTGCTATGCCTGACCGATGGGGTACTGCCGCGCTCGATGGTCGCGGTCGCGGCGTGGATGCTGGCGCTGCGCCCGGAGATCGCCGACGTCGTCGCACCCGCTAACGCAGCGGCCTTGGTCGAGTCCGAAGTTGACCTGCCGCCGGCCGCACGGGCGGCGGTCGTGGACGCGCTGCTCGCGGACGCGCGGGAGCACGAGGCGCCGCCGCGGTGGTCCCTGGACCTGTCGGTCGTCGTCCACCCCGACCTGGCACGGCAGCTCACCGACCGGCTGGCAGCCGGGGTCGACCAGCCCTTCGAGGCGTGGTGGATCTGTCGGCTCGCCCTGGCCGGACGAATCTCGGCGGTCGCCCCTGCGGCGCTGGCGATCGCGCTCGACGACCGGCTTCCGTCGTGGGTCCGCAGGCCTGCGATCGATGTGGTGACCGACCTAGGCTCAGCGCCCGAGCGGGCGGCTCTGCTCGACGGCCTGAAACTCAACCCGGACGCAGACCCAGACGACGAGCTGCGGGCCGGACTACTTGACGGGCTCTACCCGCAGCACCTGACCACCACCCGGCTGCTGCCTTTCCTCACCCGGCCGCGGCGTGCCAATTTCATCGGCGCATATCGAAAATTCCTCTGGGAGTTCCCGGCCAGGATTCCGAACGCCGATCTGCCCGAGATTCTCGCCTGGGCGCGTGCAAGCCTCGAGCCTTATGGATCCGCCGAGGCCCGTCGATGGACGAGCGATGTGCCGGTTCGGATCGCACAACGAGCCGTAGCCGCATCCGATGACCCCGCAGTGCTGAGACCCTTGGCCGAGCTCGTCATCGACCTGACCGGACACATGCGCGTCGACGCGCACTGGGCACTAGACACCGCCCAGCGTCGACATCTCACCCTCGCCGTCGCGGCGCGACTCGACGAACACCGATGGACCGTCCTGCTCCAACTCGGTCTCGTCACCGCCGACGACACCGACTGGCTGACGGACGCAGTCAACGAGGAACGAGCCACCGGCCACGACGTCCTGGCTCGATGCCTTCAGCGGCTAATTGCCCCGCCTGCCCCAACAGAAGACGAGCAAGAACACGACGAGCAGGAAGCCGAGGACCGGCCCGACGCTACCGCACTCCGAGCGGCCATCTCGGCTGCCCGTCAAGACCTCGCCGCGTGGGCCGCCATCCCGATGGCTCTGGTGCTGGGCGACAAGTTGGAGCCGTTGTTCTTCTGCGACCTCGGCGCTCGCCAGGGCTGGTCGCTGCTGACGAACGACGAGCAGCGAGAGGTCCTTGACCGGGGCCTCGAATACCTCGTTGAGCATCCACCCAACCCGGACCTGTGGTTGGGCAAAGCCGAGATCGGACTCGATGCCATCCGCGACTGGTCCGGGGTCTACCTGCTGACGACGCTAGCCCGCCATGCGCCGGAGCGCCTCGGCGACCTCCCGCAGACGACGTGGGCGAGGTGGGCGCCCGCCATAGCGAACGCCTGGGCCTTCGCCGACATCGACCTGCTCGGGGACCTTGTCGACCTCGCGCCCGCCGAGGCGAAGGCCGAAATCCGTATCGCGGTGCGAACTTCGCTCGACAGCCGCACCGAATGGCGGCGCACACCCCTCTACAAGTACTTCGCCCAGGACCTGGTGCCCGACCTGACCGCCATCCTGCCGCAGCGCCGCTATCCCGACGACCAGAACGCCGACGTTCTCGCCTTCCTGATCGAACATGACCCGCACTTGGCCGCTGTCGCGGCCCGGTCGGTGGCGAACGGAGATGACTCCCAGCTGTCCCGCGCCGCGAACCGGCACCTCGCCCACATCGACACTCGCGGCACGATCGACCGTCTGTTGAGCGAGTCGACGCCGCCCGGCGGATTCCTGGAACTCGTTGAGACTCTGCCATTGGACACGGTCGACGACGACCGGCTGGCCGGCCTGGCCCGCCTCCTGCTCGGTCGGCTGCCGTTCACCAACACGCGGGAAGATGAGGGTTCGTTCGACAGCCCGGCGCAGCGGGAAGCCCGCATGTGCAACTACGCAGTCGAGATGCTGGCCATGCGCGGCCTCGCTGCGGAACTCAAGGTGCTAGCCGACGGGCAGCCGCGGCAAGCGCAGGCGCTCATCCAGCACCACCTGCGTCAGGCCCGCCAGATCGCGGCCGACAATGCCCAGGCCCACCTCGACCCGACCGGCCTGCTCGACCTGCTCGGCCGCTCGGACCTACGGCTCATCCGCAACTCCGGCGACCTAATCCTCGCCCTGCTGAACCACCTCGACGACCTGCAGCATGAAATCTCGCGCAACAACGGCTTCCGCGACCTGTGGTCACCGAACGGCAAAAACCTCGGCAGCGAGGACGACATCACCGACTGGTTGCGACGCCGCCTGACCGACCAACTCGGCCGAAACCGCGTCCTCCTCACCCGGGAGCCCCAAGTCGAACGCATCGCGGTCAAGGGCTCCGGCACACGGATCGACCTGACCGCAGGAGCCCCGACCAACACAACACCCGTTGAAGTCGCCGAAGCGATCATCGAGGCGAAGCTGGTCACCAACGACGAGGTGCCCACCGCACTACAAGATCAGCTCGTGCGGCGATACCTCGCAGCGACCAGCCAACGGCACGGCATCTACCTCGTGTACTGGCTTCCTCCCGAACAACGGACCTCCGGATCGCGAAAGTATGCCGACAAGCAGAAGCTCCTCGACGACATGCGGCGCTGGGCCGCGGAGGTGGCGCCGCAGTTCGACGTGAGCGTCTACGTGCTCGACGTCAGTTGGCCGAAGCGCCAGTGATGGCGAGGCTCGACGGACTTGGAAGCTCTGACGGCCGCTGCTGGAGCACGTCAACGCACGACTGGGTGGCCTGACGGGGGTAGTGAGCGTCGCGGACGCGTTGCATGCGCAGGTCGCTCCCGCCCGCGCTGTGGCCGCTGCCGGCAGGGACGCGTACGTGTCGCGGTCAAGGCCAACCAGCCGAGCTTTGTACGCCCAGGACTCAGGCGCAAATCATGCACTGGTTCCCCGGACGCCGTCGATTCCTCACTCGCGCATCGGGGTGATCAGCCGTCCGCTCGCAGGATCATCGTCTCCTTGACGATCTGACGGATCTGAGCGCTGCAGTCCGCCTGCAGCTGCGCAGCCAACTGGTCCCGCAGAGCGGCGTCGTACTGCCCGATCCGGCCAAGCGCATTCGCCAACTGCCTACGTACCTCGGAGGAGGCGTCAGCCGCGAGGTCTGCACCGAGATTGCGGTTCACCGGATTACGCGACCAAAGGACGGCCGCCATCTGCCGCGCTGCCGGGCTCTCGTGCTGTGCCAGGACACGGATCGCGTCGGTGCCGCCAGGATCGATGTCGATGAAGTGGCGCAGACCCTGGACGCCGTTCCGTTTCGCTAGGCGACTGAGAGCCAAGGCGTGGACGCGTTGGACCTGGTCCTGCCTGACAGCCAACTGTCCTACCGCCCCAAACACGGCATCCTCAAGTCGACCACGGAAGATGCCCAGGTCCAGATCGCCGGGGGCCAGCCCGCCGATCAACAGCCACGCCTTGTCGAAAACCTCCTGCCGCTTGCCTTCGTCAAGTGCAGGAGCAAGATCTGTCACCGCAATCATGGCCGCCGCGCGGTGGTCTTCTGCGGTGAAACCGTCCGAAGCGATCTCGATGAGCTTGTCGGCGAGCCTGTCCCGGTCCTCCACTGACAGGGCATGACCGAAGTGGCCGCTGGATTCGTGCGTCGTCCCACCGGACTCGTCGGTCGTGACGCGAGGGCCGGTAGGAGCCTGATGCACCTCCTCGACGGCGCGCACCGCCTGCTCGTTCACAGCGGGGTGAGATATCTGCATCCGAGCAAGGAGCTCAACGGCGCCAGCCCGAACGGTTTGATTGGGGTCGCTGGCCTGAACCTCCAAGACGTCTCTCAACCGGTGCAGGGCGGGCCCGGCTTCCCACAGGAGCGCGGTATGGCCCGGTTCTGGCATGTCCCGAATGGCGGCGGTTAGCGCCTGCGAGGGCGCAGGGTGCCCAGGGTTCGCCCGCAGCATCCTGGCAATGGTTTTGATCGCTCGACGCATTGACAGCTGGGACACCAGATGGTTGAGGTACGGAGTGAGCGCGTCCGTCACCTCCGCGATGTTGTCACCTCGAAGCGCGAAAGCCAGGTTGGACAGGGCACCGATGGCGGTCTCGCGAATGCCGTTGTCGGTCCAACCGGAGGCGGGCGCGACCTCAAGCCGGGTGAGTATCCACGGTACATACGAGCCGGACCTGTCCGCAGGCACGATATCGGCGACGACACTGAACGCTGCCAGCGCTGCCCTGATCGCCCATGGGGCCAGCGGCGGATCATTCAGGCAGCCCGCCGCGTCGGCACCGAGCTCCCTGGCTGCCGCGATCGCCATCTCGACCTCGCCGGCTGCTACGGCGTGGCGCAGCGCATCAGCGAATTCGGAGGTGGTCCTGTGGAAGTCGGCCAGGTTGGTGTGCGCCTCCTGCTCTCCCGCCAGGTCACCTCGCACCCATGATTCGAGCAGTTGCTGACGAAGGGCGTGGCGAACGACTCTGGCCCCCGGGCGAAAGCGGCGGATCGGATGCTGGAAGGCGCGCAACTGCTGCAGGGCGTTCGTCTCGGTTCGGGAGCCCACGAAGAGCGCCCGGCCTTCGCGGGCGACGGCCCTTGCGCGCTGCCCGTACTCCATGACCTCGAAGGTGAGTCCGTTGCCGAAGCTGGCGTGCAGCCCCCGCAATGCCCACAGGTAGTCCTGAACGTCTTCTCCGAGCTGGGCGAGACCGGCGCCTTTGACCGCCTCAAGCCATTGAGCGTTGGCCTCGTTCGGTTTGCTCAGCCACATCAGCCATCGCGCGTACCGGGCGTGCACGACCGCGCTCAACTGCGGGGTAATGGTTCCTGATCGCGCTTCCGTTACAAGGTCGTCGTACTGGCCGGTCACATCCGCCACCGCGAGGCGCAGCCGCACGCGGTCCTCCGCATCGACGGCGTCGGCCGCGGGCAGCAAGCGTGGCAGAACCTGCTGAGCCATCCGTACGACCCGTCCCAGCACCATGGTGTCGGCGTTGATGAGCGCGATCTCTGCCAGCCTCCGCAGTGCGGCGACTGCTGCGCTAGTCGGGCCCCCGTCGGACATGACGAGCAGTTCGGTGGCCTCGGCTGCCCTCGTCAGCGCCTCGCCCGGCTCGTCGAGGGCGGCGTCGAGGGCCAAGAAGGCTATGGATCGCTGAATACGTGGATCGGTCACTGCCCATATCGGTGACGGGCTGGACGGTGCGCTGGCGGCGTGGCGAGCGAAAGGTGCCCGAAGCTGCCCTGCCGTCAGGACGGAGCGGGCCGACAGCATTAGGTTGAGGTCCGGGGATGATGAGGACGCGTGGCCAGAGTCAATGTGGTGCTCCAGCGACACCAAGCACTCTTCGTATACGGCTGCCACGTCGCTGGCGGCAAGCAGGAGTGAACGAGCCTCCGTAAGGTACTGCGCGGCGTGTGGTGCGAAGCCCTTCGCCGCCAACCGCTGGGCGATATCCCTCAACATGGCGGCGGCCTCGCGCGGACTCGTGTTCCTCAGGCGTTCGGCGGCGTTGACTCGCTGCGTCAGGTACATGCCCTCCAGAGGCCCGCGAAGGAATGCGTCCGTGTCCTGGGCCGCGATCAGCGTCGGAGCGTGAGGGTGGGCGCCGTACACGGCCGCGACGACGTGTTCGCCAAACCATCGCAGAGTAACGTCCCGGTGCTGAATCAGATCACTGGTGAACTTGCGTCGGTCCCGCAGTGAAATTGTGCGGCCTGGGTAGGCGGCGCGAAGGGCCGCCAACTCTTTATCCACGGCGACGTCGTTCACGTCGCCGGCCCAGCACAACTCGAAGTGGCACGCGTCGAACGGCGGCTCGTCCTGATCAAAGTAGTCCCGAACGGCTTTGCGTAGCTTGGCGGCCGTAAGTCTCTCGTCGCGGCATCGCATTTGATAAACAGCGCGGGTGCCATCGTGGCGAGTGCCGTACACGTCGACCCCATCCTGGGTGTCCCCCGAGCCGCCATAGATCCGGGCGTCGCGGAGCGCGTCCAGCCGTTCGACGGCCTCCAGCCCGAATCCCTCGAACCCGGTCCCCCCGCGGTCCAGTAACGGCAGATACTTGCCGTTGACGCCGGTGGGCGGCAGCGGAAAAGACGCTGGCGGACGGACGATCTGTTCGCGGGCGATCTCACGCCCCGGGGCACCCGGGACAGCATCGCTACGGTGCGCGGCCACCTGCACACTCTAGGGTCGCTCGCGGTGGAACCGATCCCTGGCCCGCCCGGGTGCGAGTCAAGCAGCTTGATGCGTGGCCCGAACGCACCCGCGTCACCAACGCGACCGCCCGGCATGCGGCACGACAGTTCCTGACCAGCGGCGGGCAACGACCCCACGCGCTGGCCTGGGAAACCGCCGAATAGCTCCAAGCGTGGACGGCTCACAGGGCAGCTGCCGCGACCAGGGTAGGGCGTCAGTCGCGGGGCCGCGCCGCGTGCGGTGCGCCCCGGAGCCGCCTCACCCGGAGCACCGCACGCGGCTACCCGCTCCTTACTCGGGCGTCGGTGAGACGGCGCCGCTCGCCTGCGACCACCGGTCGGCGTGGTCCGCTAGGCGGGCCAGCGGATGAGGTTGACCGGTCATGGCCGACAGCGCGTTGGCCACGTTGTGCAGGTCAGCTTTGATGTAGGTGGTGGTGGAGGATCCGGGGCTGTCGGTATGGCCGGCGTAGGCGCGGGCGATGCCGTAGCCGAAGTGGCGTTCCACCCAGGTGAGCGTGGTGTGGCGTAGCCAGTGTGTGGATACGCCGTGCACGGCGACCCACGGCAGGCGCTCGCCGAGGCGTTTCCACAGGTGGTCGTAGCGGCGGCTCGTGATCGGTTGGCCGGCACGGTTGCGCAGCAGTGGGTCGGTGAGCAGGACCGCGCCGCGGGCGCGGGCGTGCTCGTACAGGTGTTCGGCGAGGTCGAGGGTGATCGGTTGCCACCGGATGGTGGCGCCTTTCTCGGTCAGGCGGACGAGTCCGTTGATGGTGTCCAGGTCGACCAGGCGCAGGGCCAGTGCGCCGCCGCGGCGGCAGGCGGTTTCGGTGTGCAGGCGTAGGACCAGTGCGTCGAGGATGACGTCGTTGCCGCTGGTACGAGCCTCGATATTGATTTCTTCCAGCTCGTGTGGGGTCAGGGCGCGGCGGGTGCTGGGCAGGCGGCGGGGTTTCGCGACCCGGTGGGCGGGGCGGGCGGAGGCGTCGATCAGGCCATCGGCGATGGCCCGGGTGTAGAAGGCGCGGGCGGCGGCGACGACGTGCTCGCCGGCGTGCCGGCCGTTGCGGCTGTTGCGCCGCGATACCGCGCTGGCCATCATCAGTTGTTTCAAGGCCTCGATGTCGCTGGCGGCGACGCCGTCCAACGGTCGGTCGGGCCACATAGCGGCCATTCGTTCCCAGTAGGTGCCGTACGTGCGGCGTGCTCCAGGCCCGGCTGCGGCGAGAACGCGCGGTAGGTACTCCGCGACCGTGGGTAAGGCGGCCCGGGCGCTGGGGTGGGCTTGGAGGTCGGCCACGGTGACGCCCAGGTGGGCCAGAACCTGGTGTGCGGCGGCGACAGCAGACGGGTCAGCGGTCACTGTCGCCTCCTGAGATCTGGTGGTGCAGGTCGGTAAGGAGGCGGGCGACGGTGCTGACGGGATGCACGACGAGCAAGTCATGCGTGATGAAGGCGGCCAGGAGCACAGGCTGGCCGGGCTCGATCCGGCACATCTGCCGGGCGCTCGCCGGCAAGGGCAGTTCGCCTCGGCTGCCCACCTGGTACCAGTCGTCCCGCCCGGAGGTGATGACGAGCATGCCGTGGCACAGCTGGATGTCGAGGCGATGTCCCGGCACCCAGCCCATCTCGTGCAGGAGGTGCTGGGCGCTCACCCGGCCGCAGCGAGCGGGGAGAGCCATCCACAGCAGCAGCCCGGAGGCGTCGGTGATTGCCGGCGGGTAAACGGGGGCGGGTAGCGCTGGCATCGGCATCGGGCGTGGGCTCGACCGCGCGGGCGAGGTAGCAGGGATGAGCGGACGAACGAGTTGCTCAAGGACTCGGGTAGGTCGTGTCATGACGACACAACGTCGCGACTGCCCACACGCCTACGGCCTGCACGTCAGTGGCTTGGATTGGCGATGGGCGCTTGAGACGATGAGTTGCTGTTGCTCAACGTCGATGCCACCGCCGCGTACCGCGACGACGAAAGGTGGGGCTTCCACCTGGCTAACGAGATGGCCCGACGGCTCCGGGCCTCCTTCGGCGCTGACGAGGTGACGCGGATGCTGGAGCGAGCCGCAGTGTTTGCTCCTCCTGAGGGCCTGCACTTCGTGTACGAGGAAAATGTGCGGCTCTTTGCGGGACGACGAGGGCGAGGTCCCCTGCATGTCGCCTGGGACACCAGTCCGTTGATCGATTACTTCACGTGCGGGCATCGACTCTGGGCGGACGACAACGTCGTTAATCTTGTGTCCGGCGAGGATTACGCGACAGACCTGGAATCGCTGCAACTTGTTCTTGCCCTGTGGGCAGTTCGGGACATTCGCTTCATCATGCTCGCGGCGTCCGTCGACGATGCGAAGAAGACCTGTCCCAGGAGCGTCGTGGGCAGCGGCTGCTTGCCTTCGAGGAGTTCACCGCCGCGCTACACCTCTTGGGATGGGGGGACCTGGAGGAGCGCCCCTCCCGCGAAGTGCTGCTGATCCTGCCCGATCGGGAGATGAGGCGTGCCTTGACGGCTGTTCCATCCGGGAACGACCGCCGGCTGGTGCACGATGCGCTCCAGGTCGGCGCGAACGTCTTCTTGACGCGCGACGTCGGGATCCTCAAAGCCACGGACGCGTTGCAGCCGTTTGGTCTGCTTGTCGCGACGCCAGCTGACCTGTTCGATGAGCTGTTGACCTGCGGCGCTTTCCATTGCTTCCTCGGTCCGCGCTACCTGTACTGGCCGGCACCCGACCAGCAAAGGATCGGACATCTCATCCACGCCCTCGATCCCGACAAACGGCCGTAGCGCGACCGCATCTGCGTCGACAGCCCCACCCGGGGCTGCTGCTGTCTGGCAGGATGCCTCCGTTACTGGTACATCTGTCCGATACACCTCCTGACGTGAGGGATGCTGGCATGCATGAAGGGCTACACGGACCGAACGTCATCACGGTCGGAACGTCGCAGCTTCTCCTCGCCCAGGTCAGTGGAGGTGAGGCCGTTCACCTCGTACGCCGTAACAACCCGCCTGAAGCAGGCCGCGGCGCCCTGTCCGACGCACACTTCTACCAGGCGGACAATGACTGGGAACTGGTCAAGCGACGATACGACCTCGCCGCGCTTCAGGAACCGGTCTGGGCGCAGACGACGATGTGCGGTCGGGCTTGGTTGGTGATGGCCGGCGGTGACGGCGGACCCGTCAGCCGGTACCGCCAGCCGGCGTTCGTGCCAACGTGTCGACGGTGTCTGGCGCTGATGGACCGTCTGTTCCCGGCTCCCGCGGTCGACGAGCGGGTGCCAGTCGTGGCGCAACTGGTCGTCGACCTGGTGCGGCAGCACGGGTACGCAGAGGTGCCGCAGGTGCCCGGCGACCAACTTTCTGCACTGCGCAAAGCCATTCGATTACTGATCAAGCAGCAGATAGGCCAGCCGTGTCGGACCTTCGTACACGACGACCGGCTGATGGTGGCGTGCGAGTCACTCGGCGACCGCGAGGCTGAACAGCGGGTAGCCGTCGAAGCTGTCGAAACAGTGCTCCTGGGGCGAGAACAACCGCCCGCAGTCCGGCCGGTACGGGAATGGGTTGTCTCGTGGACCGCCTGGAAGCAAGGGTGACGCCCTCGCTGCGCACCTCCTCCTCTCCCTGGTGCCTGTGCCCGGCTTGCCCATGCTTCTCATCGTGAGCACCGAGGCGCATAGGAAGGTAACCGATATTGGCGTTCAGGTCCTCAGCTGTTATGAGTCACGCGAGCCGCTGTCTAGATGGCTAGCGTCCCCGCAGGCGACGCGCCGTAAATTTGGCTTGGTCGGCAGAGCGATCGGCCACTAGGGTCGCGGCCATGATGGGCAGGGTGTTCGAAGATCCGCGTATCACTCGAGAGCGTGGAATCAGCCCGGCGGAGCCGACGGTGAATTGGTTCTTGGAGTGCACCCGGCCGGAGGCCGCACACGGGCGGCGCATCATCAACGAGATGTACTCGCGCTTCCCGGACCGTGATGGACGGCTGCACGCCGAGCTGCGGGCGCCGGACGACACGCGGCTATACAGCGCGCTCGACGAGCTGCTCGTGCACGACCTGCTGTCTCGCCGGTACCAGGTGAGCTACGAGGAGGGCACAGGTACGCGTCCCGACTTTCGCCTTTACACGTCCGACGGCTCGTACGTGGGGGCGGTGGAGGTCCTGACACTGACGCTGCGCGAGGACTGGACCGCGGAACAGCGCCGCCACGCCGTGCTGGTCGATGACCTGAACGCCCGACTGACGCTTACCACTCACTCGATCATGGTGGAGATCCGCCGGTGGGACCGCGCCCTGCGGATGCGCCCGCTCGTCGCCTGGATCGACAAGACGATCGCCCAGCTGCGCGGAGACCCGGCCGCGTTGCCCGTCGAGCATGGTGTGCCCGGGACGATGTACCGCAGCGCAGCCGTCGACATCGACGTCCGTTTCCTTGCGCTGCCCGCCGGCTACCGCATCTGCGCCGACGACGACATCGTGGTCAATGGCGCGGCAATCGGTGGTCTTGTCGATTCCGCAGCCAGGCTACGGGGTCGGCTCGAGCACAAGGCCGTGAAGTACGAGCTACGCGACAAACCGTTCGCGCTCGTGGCTGGCATCCGTGACAGCATGTGCGACATCCGGGAGGTTCACGAGGCCTTGACCGGCACGTCAGCAATCCAGATCTCGAGCGGAGCCATGATCCGTAAGGGTGACGGGTTCTTCGGCACCGGCCGGGACCGCACCGCCGGCAAGCACCAGCGGGTCTCGGCTGTCTTCTCGGTGCACGAGTGGTTCCCCGGCGGCCCCTACCGGCCGCGAATCACCCGGTTCGACAACCCCCTGGCGTCGCACGTCTTCCCCGCAGACACGATGCCCTACGGCGGTCACTGGGGCGTCACCGAGCAGACCCAGCAACACATACGCGCCGACTGGCTGACGCCGGCACAGGCCATGCTGCCCGCCTGAGTCCTCCACGGTCCTTGACGGTTTCGCCATGGCGCGTCTGTCGCGACAGTGCGTCGATCTGCTTACGACCTTGTGCGCAGTAGTTGATGGGTTGAGTCTGCGTGTTTCACCAGGTCAGACCGGCCGACTTGTCGGAAACGAGGCTGGCGATGGCGGCGATGGTTTCGGGCAGCAACTCGCGGCGACCGGTGAAGCGTTGCAGGACGCGCCACCATTTCAGCTCTGCGATGGTGTGCTCGACCGCGATCCGTTGCGAGGACTGGCGTTTACGGTCCTGTTCCCACGCGCTGTGTTGTTCGGGCGGTGCTGAGG
>NZ_SMJY01000230.1:0-8681 GCF_004348355.1 Micromonospora sp. KC721
GGGCGGCGGGGTTCGGGTCGGTGGAGGTCACAGCGACCCGAGCGTACGCGACGGTTCCGGCGGATCGGATGTGATGTCCGCCCGGGGGTGAGACGATTTATCCCGTACGGCAGGCCGGGTGCTTGCGTCGCCCCGGCCCTGCGGCGAGGGCGACGAGAGGGGGCAGCATGTCGGTCACGCTCCGGCGCACCGCGCTGGCGATCGCGGTCGGCGCCCTCGGCCCGGTGCTGAGCGCCACCGCCCCGCCCCTCGCCGCCCGGGCACTCGCCGCGCCGCCACTCGCGGTGACGTCGCTCGCCGCGCCGCCGCCGGCCGTGGCGCCCGGTCCTGGTGACCCGGCCGGAGGATGGCCCGGGTCGGACGAGCGCCGGCAGCCTCCCGGCCAGGTCTTCGTCGAGGTCCGCCCCGGCATGGTCCGCCCCGGCTACCTGGTCGGCATCCGGGCGAGTTGCCACGACAACTCCATCCCGGCGACGGTCGTCTCCGACGCCTTCGGCCGGATTCAGGCGCATCCCCAGTACGGGCAGTTGACCGCCTCGGCGATGGTGCGGGACCGCACCCGCCCCGGCAACTATCCGGTCAAGCTGGAGTGCCGCGACGGCGGCAGCGCCTCGACCATGCTCCAGGTGGTCAAGCACGTGAAGTCCAGTCCCGGCCCGCACACCGGGTTCGGCGGGACGGCCGGGGGGTCGAATCTCGGCGGTTTGCTGGTACCCGGAGGGTTGGCCCTGACCATCGCCGGGGCGATCGTGGGCGTCGTCACGGCCCGCCGCCCGCGTGCCACCGGAGACGTCGCGGCCGGCAGACCGTCGGGTCCGGCCGGGAGCTGAGCGCGTGCGCCCCTCCACCGCCCCGGCCGCCGGCCGGGACCGCCGCCCGGCCCGCGGCCCGTGGTCGACGCCGCTGGCAGTGCTGCTGGTGCTGGTCGGCGTCTTCGCCACCGGCGCCGGTCTGGGGCGTACCGCCGGGCCGTTCGACTGGGCGGCCGACTCCGGGAACCCGGGGGCCGTCGACCGGCCGGCGGCCCGTGGGTTGCCGGCGAGCCGGCCGGTCAGCCTGGTGGTCCCGGCGATCCGGGTGGATGCTCCGGTGACTCCGGTCGGACAGGCCGAAGACGGCTCGATCGCGGTGCCGCCACTGAGCCGGCACCACGAGACCGGCTGGTACGACCGGGGCCCGACCCCGGGCGAGCCGGGCCGGGCGATCATCGTCGGTCACGTCGACTCGACCAGCGGTCCCGCCGTCTTCTACGACCTGCGCCGGCTCAAGCCTGGCGACGAGATCCAGGTGACCCGGGACGACCGGCGGGTGGCCGTGTTCCGGGTCGACTCGGTGGAGCACTTCGACAAGTCCCAGATGCCGGCCGACCGGGTCTACGGCGACGACGGCCCGCCGGCGCTGCGCCTGATCACCTGCGGCGGCGCCTGGGTGGGCGGGGACACCGGCTACCGGGACAACGTCATCGCCTTCGCCTCGCTGGTCGAGACCCGCGAGTCCTGACCGCCCACCGCCCACCGGCCGTCGTGCCAGGTGCGCGCCGACGCCGGTGCGGTGATCCGGCGGCTACTCGCTGGTCGGACTGCTGGGAGACCGCGGCCAGGGCAGCGTGAGGCGCATGATGACTTCGCCGTCCGGGTCGTACGCACCGGTCGGTACGAACCCGAGCCGCTGGTAGAACCCGGCCGGGCCGCCGTCTCCCGGTACGTAGCTGGTCAGTAGTTCCGTCGCGCCCTCGCCCTGCACGAGTTCCGCGATCTGCCGCACAACCTCAACGCCGTAGCCGCGGCCCTGGTGCCGTTGGTCGATGAGCAGCTTCCAGAGGAACCACGGTCCGATGATCTCCGGCGGCTGCGGCTCCACGTTCCAGCTCACCATCACGAAGCCGACCGGCTCGTCGTCCACGTAGACCGCCCTGTACCACGGCTTGGCGTGCGGGTACTCGACAGCCTCTCGCAGCGCGTCGCGAACCGTGGAGACGAACCGCTCCTGACCGGGTGCGACGCGCAGCGCGAGGATCGCCTCGCGGTTCGCGTCGGTGATCTCGCGCAGGGTCACGACCATGCGGCGAACGTACCCTCTTGCGCCGTCTGCCGCTGACCCGGAAACGCGCACCGGAGGCGAGCATCGCCAGCGGGCGGCAACAGCCGCCGCCGGGTAGCTGTGGACCTGGCCTCCGGTGGCTCAGCCCTTGCCGGTGACCTGCTGCACGACCTCGAACTCCAGCAGGGTCGCGCCGGAGGCGACCGGTCGGCGCTGTTCGCCGCCGGCGTGCGCGGCCCGGGCCGGTCCGGAGGCCCAGGCCTGGTACGCCTCCTCGCTCTCCCACTTCGTGTAGACGAAGTAGCGGTTCTCCCCGGCGACCGGGCGCAGCAGTTCGAAGCCGAGGAAGCCGGGGGAGTTCTCCACCGCGCCGGCTCGGGCGGCGAACCGCTTCTCGAGTTCCTCGCCCGCACCGGGTGGGACGTCGATCGCGTTGATCTTCACGACTGCCATGCCCCCCACCCTAGCCAGAGCGCGGGGGCGGAGCGTGTCCCGACGGGTTACGGGTGCCCTGGTCATCCCTGACCCGTACCGGCCTCACCACCGAACCCGACCCAACCTGGCCATTCACGATCTGTGTCGGCGGACCGCACCGATCGGTTCCGGCTGGGGTTGGTGGCCGAGCCATAGCAGGATCGCCTCGGATTGCCGGCGTACCTGCAGTTTCGCGTAGATGTTGCTCAGGTTGTTGCGTACGGTCTTGCCGGTCAGCCGGAGGTGACCGGCTATCTCGGTGACCGTGTGGCCGGTGGCGAGAAGCTCCATGATCTGCCGCTCGCGGGGGGTGATGGTGCTGGAGTGGATGCGCGCCGGTGCCGCCGGAACGGGCTGCATGTGTCTCAGCAACGTGGTCGCTGCGGCTGGACTGAGGCAGCTTTCTCCGTTGGCGGTGGTGATGACCGCGCCCCTCAGGCAGAACTCCGGTGTCTGGGTAAGAACCAGGTAGCTGGTAGCGCCATGACCGAAGGCGGTGATCACGTCCTGTTGGTCGAAGCTGCGGGCGGCGACCAGCACTGCCGGCATGCGGGGACCGAATGTCCGATGCAGCTCCCTGACGTCGGTGGCTGGGTGATGGCCGTAGCACACCACAACGTCGTCGAAGGGGCGCACCACGGACAGGTCGCCGGTCACGCGCGGGTGCAGCGGGCTCAGACTGGGAGGTTGGGCGCCGTCGTGGCTGACGAGAGCAACTGAGAGCGACGGCACGACCTGCGTATCCTCGTTGGCCGGAGCGCACCATACCCGGCCAAGGTCGACTGTGCTCATCTCCCGGGATCCATGCCGAATGACTCCTTCCAGCCATGCCGCCTGTTCCGCGCTGGGACCGGCCGAGTATCGGCTGTGCTGGAAGTCTGTGTCCACAAGGTCTCGCCAATGCGCCAATGTAGTTATTAACACAGTCGGATGATTGAACCGAAAGCATGATTCGCCCGTACCACACCTGGATCCCGGGCCGGCGGCATCACCGGAGGAAGGCCATGCCTACTGTTGGTGACAATAGTGGTGGCGCGTCAATGGCAAACCTCGCAGTGGACTCGGGTGAGGGTTTCGTGTGCGCACCGACACCTGGGAGCGCGATGCGGATCCGGGGGAACCTGCGGCAGTCGATGCCCGCGGCACCGGCGGTCCAGATCCTCCGTTCGGTGAGTGGTGACTCACCGGTTCGCCCGCAGGTCAGCCGCTTGGTCCGCGACGACACAGTCGCCCTCGACTGACGCCGCCCTGGGGGAGCGTGTGATCTTATTCACAGGATTGAACCGGGGGAGATTGAACCGCGACGCCGGCGGTTGTCGGGACAACTGTCCCTTTTGATCCCGCCGAGACGCGGTTCTCCTGAACGCCACACCGTTCATCGTGCGATGGCAGTGGAAGGGAGAACGATGAAACGTCGTCTTATCGCGGTTGGATCGACGATCGCGATCGGCCTTGGGATCGTGACGATCACCCATACGGCGCACGCGGCGGAGGCGGGCTGTGACCCCGCCGGGGATGGAAGCGTCAAGATCGTGAACCCTTGTCCGAAGGACGAGGCCATGAAGCTCTGCAAGGGCTCGTTGAAGATCAACGGCAAACAGCAGTTCGCTTCGGAATTCGCCCAGACCTTCCCGGCCGACACCTGTGACTTCAGGGTGACGGAGGTGCTGGGGGCGGACGACGCGAAGCTGATCTTCGGCGAACCGTTCAGCCCGTCGAAGGAGGTGGCCAACTGCCCCCCCAACACCAACAAGAACCTGTCGTTCGAGGTCAGTGTGGAGCAGGGTGCGGCGAAGATTGCGGGCGATTTCGTCGACGACGGTGACAGCTTCTCCGCGAGCTTCGTCAACCTGCTGGGCGCCGAGTGGGGCGAGCACGGAACCGAAAGCACCCTCACGACCGAGGTGAGGACGGTGACGACGGCGCGAACCGTGAACGTGCCCGAAGGGAAGAAGGGAACCTTCCAGTTCATCCCCCGGCGAGCGCAGATCAAGGGACTCTGGACCGTTACCGGCGGAACCCGCAACAGTGCCGGCGGGGGACCCTTCGGCCCCGAGAACACGCCGTGGGAGTGGAGCTTCGAGACCACGATCGACGCACCGCTGCTGCTGCCCAGCGGCAACCCCGACGGTGAGGCGCGACCCAAGTTGACGGACTGCACCGGGGACGAGTTCAAGGACGACGACCCCCAGCCGTTCCCGCCGGAGCCGACCCGGTAATCCGTCGTCGGACCGCGGTCACATTCACTCTCGCTGAGACTAAGGAGTTCCATTGTCCACGTACCAGCTCACCCACGGTAACCGACAAGCCGGGCCGCGATCCCGACGGCGCCGTTATCTTGTCATCGGAGCAGTGCTCGCGGTCGCCGCGGCCGGGCTCATCCCGCTGATGAACCGCAACAACGCCAGCGCGGCAACCGCGAGCGACGTCGCCCTGCACTGCCGCGACGGATCACCGCTGCTGGAGAAGTGCGATTTCATCCAACGTACGGAAACAGTCACGAACGGGAACTCGTTCCGGGTCAGCGACATCCAGAACAACTGCGACGGGACAGAGCCCGATCCGTTCTCGTTCGACGTCAACGTACGATCGCAGGCCGAGGCCCGGATCGAGTCCGGCGCCTTCCTGAACGTCAACGGATCCGTGGGGCTGGAAGGCGTGTTCCAGGCCACCGCGACGGCGGCGAGCAAACGCTTCAAGATCACCGGCTTCCGGGAGGAGTCTTCGGTCTCCTTCAAGGTCAAGGCCGACATCGAACCGAACACGCGGGCGGCGATCTACTTCCGCCCCGAGGTGCTGCAGGACGGCGGCTACCTGGAGGCCACCTACAAAGAGGCGGAGGCCGACGGGACCACGGTGTTCTTCTTCCCCGAACGGGACGCCGACACCGTCCTCGTGAGGTTCCCGTTGGCCAACGACAACGGAGACCCGAAGGGCTTCTACTGGGTTCGCAGCATGCAGTGCCTCAGCAACTCCCGCCTGGTGATTCCGAACTTCAACACCGCCGACTTCGGTGAGTTGACGGGCTTCGGAGTCGTCGACACCCCGATCTCGGTGGGCTGACCGCCGCACGCGCGGTTCGCGTACGAGCACCCCACGGTCGATGGCCGACCTGCGCCGCGGGTCGGCCATCACGTGAACCGGCCGCCACCATGCTCGACTTCGATCGGTGACGGCGAGTGGACGAGGACCACTTCGAGCACGAAGATCGGCGGCAACGGCGGTGACTGCGTCGAGGTGGCCGACAATCTCCCCGGTGCGGTCCTGGTACGCGACACGAAGGACCGCGAAGGGTGCCACGCTGGTCGTCACGCCCGAGGCGGGGCGCGGTCTCGTCGCCTTCGAGAAGACCTCGCGCTGACCCGCCCCGCACGCGGCCCTCGACCCGTCATCCCGCCGACGTGCGGAAATCGCCGACCGGTCGGGCGGCGTACCGGCGGGTCAGAAGGACTCGACGGCGGGTACCAGATCAGCGTCCACCACGATCGGCGCGTGGTCCGACGGGCCCTTGCCCTTGCGCGCCTCTCGGTCCACGTACGCCGAGCGGACCGTGCGGGCGAACGACGCGGAGGCGTACACCAGGTCGATCCGCATCCCCTTGTTCTGGTGGAACATGCCGGCCCGGTAGTCCCAGTAGGTGAAGGGGTGCGGGCCCTTCATCGGGGTGGGCACCACGTCGCTGAGCCCCAGGTCGCGCAGTGCCGCGAGGGCGGCCCGCTCGGCGGGGGTGACGTGGGTGGAGGTGACGAAGAGCGCCGGATCCCACACGTCGGCGTCGGTCGGCGCGACGTTGAAGTCACCGCAGACCGCGAGCGGCCCGCCGCCGGCCACCTCCGGTTCCAGCGCGTCCCGCAGGGCGGCGAACCAGGCCAATTTGTACGCGTAGTGCGGGTCGTCGGGCGCGCGCCCGTTCGGTACGTACACCGACCAGACCCGGAGCCCGTCGCAGGTGGCCGAGAGGGCCCGCGCCTCGGGCTCGGGGAACCCGGGTTCGCCGGGGAATCCGACCGTGACGTCGACCAGCCCGACCCGGGACAGGATGGCCACCCCGTTCCACCGGCCGTCGCTGTGGCTGGCCACCTCGTAGCCCAGCTCGCCCACCTCGGCCGACGGGAAGGACCCGTCGGGGCACTTCGTCTCCTGCAGGCAGAGCACGTCCGGGCCGGTGGTGGCGAGCCAGTCCAGCAGTCGGGGCAGCCGGGCCTTCACCGAGTTCACGTTCCAGGTTGCCAGGCGCATGTCTCCAGCCTGCCGCATCCGGCCACCTCGCGCCGCCCGGCCGGGCCGGTGGACCTCTGCCCGGTGGGCCTGGCCTGCGCCGGCCGGGTTCGCGCCGTGAGCGTCGCCCGACATCGCCGCCCGGACGGAAGACGGGCGACGCGGCCGGCAGGCAGCAGGCGGCGGGCAGTCCGACCGCGGTGCTCGCGCCAGGACAACGGCGTGGCCGGGGGGTGCGGTCAGGTGTTGGGAGTGTCGCCAGGACGGGGCTGCTCGGCCAGGAAGCGTTCCAGTTCGGCGCCGAGTTCGTCGGCGGTGGGCAGCGGTCCCGCGCCGGTGGCCAGCAGGTTCTTCTCCCCGCGGCCACGGGCGAAGGCGTCGTACTGCTCCTCCAGGGCGTGCACCAGCGTCGCCGCCTCGTCGGTCTGCGCGACCTGGCGGTCGATCTCGACCCGGACCACCTCGGCGGCGGTCCGCAGGCTGTCGCTGGGCAGCAGCAGGCCGGTGGTCCGGGAGACCGAGGCGAGCAGCGCCTCGGCGGCGGCCGGGTACTCGGTCTGGGCGACGTAGTGCGGCACGTGCGCGGCGAAACCCACCGCGTCCCGACCCTGCTCGCCGAGCCGGTATTCCAGCAGGTTGCCGACGCTGCCCGGGACCTGCACCTGTTGCAGCCACGGCTCATACCCGGCGATCAACTCGCGCCGGGTGGCGTGCGCGGTCACCCCGGTGGGGCGGGTGTGCGGTACGGCCATCGGGATCGAGTTGAGCCCGATGGTGAGCCGGACGTCGAGCCGGTCGCACAGCCCGCTGACCGCAGCCACGAAACGTTCCCACTGCAGGTCCGGCTCCGGGCCGGTGAGCAGCAGGAACGGCGTCTCGTCGTCGTCGTGCAGCAGATGCAGCGCCAACTCGGGGGTGTCGTAGTGCTCCCAGTGGTCCTCGACGAAGGTCATCACCGGCCGGCGGGACCGGTAGTCGAAGAGCTGATCGATGTCGAAGGTGGCGATCTGACGGGATTCCAGCGAGGTGAGCAACTGCTCGCGGGCCAGGCGGCTGGCGGCGCCGGCGTCGACGAAGCCGGTGAGGGCCTGGATCAGCACCGGCTGACCGAGGCCGGGCAGATCGTCGGTGAGCTGGTACAGCTCGTGTGGGTCGAGCACCGGTTCGGACCTCCCTGGAAGCACGCGTACGGGACCGCGCGCGCACGGCTCCCGTCCGGGAAACGTACCCGCTGGCCGCTTCCATTCCAGCAGCGGGCGCGTTGTGGACAATCCGTGGATCAAATCCGGGCGAAGCCCCCTTTCCCGGCGATCATCCAGGGTGGGGTCATCCGAACGGTGTACGTCAGGTGGAGCGAACGGCGGAGCACGTCGATCATGTGAGCGGTCGGAGGGATCTCCGCCCGGCTGTTCCGCGACGCTCCGGCCGGCCCCGGCTTTCCGGGATGCCCGGTACGGCGGGTCTGGCCAAGGGGCAGGTGGGGCGACCGGCCGTGTCCGGTTCACGGGTCGCCAAGTGTGGGAAGGGACACCTGCTGACCCCGGTTGACCAGCGGATTCGTTGCCTAGCCTCGTCGGATGCGTGACGACGACACCATCGGCGACCAGTGCGGTCCCCCCGGCACGGCTGGCTATTCGGACGACATCTCATCGTCCGTTCAGGTCGGCGTACTCCGTGGCACCGCGGCGAGTGGCACTGCGGCGACCCTCTCCCTTCGTACCCGCCTCGGCACCCTCGTTAACCCCCGCCGGCCAGCGCGAGTCGCCCTCGCCGCGGGCCTGGCCTGCTGCCTGGGGCTGGCCGGGGTGGTCGGTCTCCAGGCCCGGCCCGACGAGCCGGCGACGCCGGCCGGGGTCGAGGCCGCCCTCGCCGGGCGGGCGCAGCAGGACGTCGCCTCCCGGGATCACGACCGCACGCCGACCACCGCGTCTGCCGCCCCCGTGCCGACC
>NZ_SMJY01000231.1:0-8620 GCF_004348355.1 Micromonospora sp. KC721
GCCGGGCGTGGTTGTTGTTCAGCTTGCTGTCGTGGATGTCGACCCGGCCGTAGTTGGCGATCGCCCCGCCGTTGCCCTCGGCGTTGTTACCGACCAGAGTGGTCTTGACCAGGCGGGCGGCACCACCGGGCGCCACCAGCAGCGCGCCCCCGTCGGGGCCCTGCGTGTCACCCGGTTCCCGCTGCCCACCGGGGGTCTGCTGGTCGGCCGGGCCCGGCCCGTCAGGGCCCTGTGGTCGGTCGGTGGTTTGCTGGCCGCCGTACCGGAACGCGGCGGCGTTGCCGCCCTTGAGGGTGACATCCCGCAGCGTCAGGTCCCCGCCGTCGGCGACGGTGAACAGCCGGAAGGTGTCCTCGGAATCCCGGGTGATGGTGGCGTCCCGCCCCTCGATGGTGACCTCGTGCCGGATCGTCGGCAGCCCCGAGCCGGACTTCACGTCATAGCCGCCCAGTTCGTACGTGCAGTGCCGGGCCAGCCGCAACGTGCCGCCGCGGTCCCGGTTGACCAGGTCCACCGCCTCGACGAGCTGTTCCTCGTCACACGGCACGTCGCGGACCTTTCCCGGTCTCCCGCCGCCCCGGTGATCATCGTCTCGACCACCCCGGTCACCGGCCGTGCTCGTCGGGACGTTCGCGGGGGGCTTTCCGTCGTCGTTCACCTGCTGCGGTGCCGCCAACCGCTGCTCCGCTGCGCGCCGGGCGTCGCCGGGCTTGTCGTCGCGAGCGGCGAGACCGCCGAGCGCCGCCAGGCCGACGACACCGGTCAGGCCGGCCATGCCGGTGGCGACCCAGAGCACCCGTCGCCGGTTCGTCGGCGGCGTCATCCGCGCCTCGCCGTCGGAAGTCGTTACGTCGTTGGACATCAGAGCCTTCCGCCCTTTCGTGCTCACAAGGGGCCAGCACCGTGCAAGCGGGCTGACCAGCCACAAACCGGTTGCAGCCTCTGAAGCACACCGTATGAGAAGTAATCTCACGAGAGGGACGGATCATCAGAAAGTCCGTAGTTCGCTCACGTTAGGGTCCGCTGCTCGGCCTCCGGCTCACCCGATCGTGCATCGCCGGCGCAGACGATGGCGGGCCCCGCCACCGGTGCCGGACGCAGAACCGTCCGACGCCGGCGGCGGGGCCCGCCGCGTGGTCGTACCCCGGGTCAGCCCGGCAGCCGGGGGCCCGCCTCACGCTGCTCGGCCAGCCACGTCTCCACCTCGTCGGCGCGGCGCGGCAGCCCGGCCGAGAGGTTCACCCCGCCGGTCGCGGTGACCAGGATGTCGTCCTCGATCCGCACACCGACGCCCCGCAACTCCTCGGGCACCAACTCGTCCTCCGGCTGGAAGTAGAGCCCTGGCTCGACGGTGAGCACGTACCCCTCGCCGAGCGTGCCGTCGCGGTACTTCTCCTTGCGGGCGTTGGCGCAGTCGTGCACGTCGATGCCGAGCATGTGGCTGGTGCCGTGCAGCGTCCAGCGGCGGTAGACCGTCGAGGTCGGGTCCATCGCCTCGTCCACGCTCACCGGCAGCAGCCCGAGGTCCTTCAGCGCCTCGGCGAGCACCCGCATCGCGGTCAGGTGCACGTCCTGGAACGCCACCCCGGGCTTGATGAGGTCGATGGCGGCCTGCTGGGCGTGGTACACGGCGTCGTAGACCTGCCGCTGCAACGGCGTGAACCGACCGTCGACCGGCAGCACCCGGGTCACGTCGGCGGTGTAGAGGTTGCGGTTCTCGACGCCCATGTCCATCAGCAGCAGCTCACCCGGGCGGGT
The DNA here is from genome assembly GCF_004348355.1 of Micromonospora sp. KC721. Lineage (NCBI taxonomy): Bacteria > Bacillati > Actinomycetota > Actinomycetes > Micromonosporales > Micromonosporaceae > Micromonospora > Micromonospora sp. KC721. The sequence goes on from NZ_SMJY01000231.1 coordinate 1,759, forward strand.
GGTGCCGTGGTTGTGCACCCAGTGCAGGATCGTGGCGTGCTCGCCCGCCCCGACGATCGAGCCGTACCCGACGTCGTTGCCGTCGTGCCGGGCGCGCAGCGCGAAGACCCCCTCCAGCAGCCGCTCGGAGACCCCGCGGTCGGCCGGCAGCGCCCGGGCCACGTCCTCGAATCCGCGTACGGTGGCGTCCACGGCCTCCTGGAGCTGGGCGATCTCCCACTCGTCCTTGACCAGCTTCAGCTCCGAGATGACGATCGCCAGCTCGCGGTCGCGGGCCGGCTGGCCCTCGGCGCGGGGCCCGTCCCAGGCGCGTACGGCAGCGTCCACCTTCGGGTCGAAGCCGCGCAGCACCCGGGTACGCCCTGGCGCGAGCCCGGCGAGGGCCGCGTCGAGCCCGGCCAGGTCCTCGGTCGGCAGGCCCAGTTCGGTCGACTTCTCCGTCAGGGTGTGCCGCCGGCCGACCCACAGCTCACCGTGCCGGCTGCGGAAGAACTCGTCGGTCTCCCGGGAGGAACGGGGCCGCACGTACAGCGTGGCGTCGTGCCCGGAGCCGTTGGGCCGTAGCACCAGCACGCCGTCCGGGTCCAGGTCGCCGGTCAGGTACGCGAAGTCGCTGCCCGCCCGGAACCGGTGCTCGGTGTCGTTGGCGCGGACCTTCTCGTTGCCGGTCGGGATGACCAGGGTCTCGCCGGGAAAGGCGGCGGAGAGGGCGGCGCGGCGTTTGGCGTAGTTCGGCACCTCCGGGCGAGGGCCGACCGGCAGGGTGGTGTCCCGCCAGCCCTGGCGCATGAAGGCAAGGAAGGCCTCCGGGAAATCCGGGTCGTGCGATTCGGTGCCGTCCGCCGGCTTGCCGTTGACTCGGTCCTCGGCCATGTCCGCTCCCTCCGCTGCGTCGCTGGTCCGACGGTACCGCCTTGCCGCCGCCCGTTGGGAACGGCGGCATCGGGTCCGGGAGGGCCGGCGCGGGTCGGCACGATCGGTGCCGCACCGCCCGGACCGGTGTCGTCGCTGGTCGGTGGTGCCGGGGCGGCGGCCACGGACCGGCCGTGGCTAAAGAGAGCCAGCGGTGCCGCGACGGGCGCTTCGCCAGCGTGGAAAGATGACCACCATGTGCGGACTCCTGGCCTTCTTCAGTGCGCGCGGCGACGCCGCCGCCCACCGCGACAACATCGCCGGGGCATTGGAATGCCTACACCACCGTGGCCCGGACGAGACCGGGGTCGAGGTGGTCGGGGACGCCTCCGGCCGGTACGCGGACGGGGTGTTCGCGCACAAGCGGCTGGCGATCATCGATGTCGCGTCCAGCCACGAGCCGCTGCCCTACGCCGGCGGTCGCTACCTGCTCACCTTCAACGGCGAGATCTACAACTACATCGAGCTGCGCGAGGAGTTGATCCGCACCTTCGGCGCCCAGTTCGCCACGGCCGGCGACGGTGAGGTGATTGTCGCCGGTTACCACTACTGGGGCGAGCAGGTGCTCACCCGGCTGCGCGGCATGTTCGCCTTCGTCATCTGGGACCGCCAGGAGCGGCGGGCCTTCGGTGCCCGCGACTACTTCGGCATCAAGCCGCTGCACTACCTGGAGACCGCCGACGGGCTCTACCTCGCCTCCGAGAAGAAGGCGCTGTTGCCCTTCGCTCACTCCGCGTACCAGGGCGACGCCGGCATCGACACGGCGAGCCTGAGCCACTACCTGACCCTGCAGTACGTCCCGGAGCCGGGCACCCTGCACAAGGGGATCAGCCGGATCGGGTCGGGGGAGTACCTCACCTGGACGCCGGGCGGCCGGATCGACGTACGCCGGTGGTACCGGCCGGTGTTCCGCCCGGCGCCGGTCGACGACGAGCAGCGGCTCTACCACGACATCCGGGAGACGCTGCGGGAGAGCGTCCGGATGCACATGCGCTCGGACGTGCCGGTCGGCTCGTTCCTGTCCAGCGGCATCGACTCCACCGCGGTGGTGGCGCTCGCGCGGGAGTTCAACCCGAACATCCTGACCTTCACCGTCGGGTACGACGTGCCCGGCTACTCCGAGATCGACGTGGCCCAGGATTCGGCCCGGCACCTCGACGTGACCACCATCCCGACCAAGATCGGGCCGCAGGACATGATCGACGCGCTGCCGAAGATCGTCTGGCACCTGGACGACCCGGTGGCCGACCCGGCGCTGGTGCCGCTCTACTTCGTGGCCAAGAAGGCCGCCGAGCACGTCACGGTGGTTCTCTCCGGCGAGGGCGCGGACGAGTTCTTCGGCGGGTACACCATCTACCGGGAGCCGCTCTCCCTCGGCGCGGTCAACGGCCTGCCGGGCGGCGTGCAGAAGGGGCTGCGGGCGGTCTCCAAGGCAATCCCCCAGGGCGTCAAGGGCAAGAGTTTCCTGGAGCGCGGCACCACCCCGATCGAGCAGCGCTACTACGGCAACGCCCGGATGTTCACCGAGGAGGAGAAGCAGCACCTGCTGCGCCGCTACGACCCCTCGGTCCGCTACACCGACGTCACCGCGCCGATCTACGCCGAGTGCACCGAGCTGGACGACGTCACCAAGATGCAGTACGTCGACCTGTACACCTGGCTGCGCGGCGACATCCTGGTCAAGGCCGACCGGATCTCGATGGCGCACTCGCTGGAGGTGCGGGTGCCCTTCCTCGACCGGGAGGTCTTCAACGTCGCGGCCGGCATCCCGGTGGACCTGAAGCTGCCGCCCCGCTCGGACGCCACCAAGTACGCCATGCGCCAGGCGTTGCAGGGGGTGGTCCCGCCGGCCATCGTCAACCGCAAGAAGCTGGGCTTCCCCACCCCGACCCGGGTCTGGCTGCGCGGTGAGATGTACGAGTGGGCCCGGCACGTGCTGGCCACCTCGGGCGCCGGTGACCTGATCGACCTGTCGTACGCGATGCGGCTGTTGGACGAGCACAAGCGGGAGGAGGCGGACCACTCCCGCAAGGTGTGGACGGTGCTGATCTTCTGTATCTGGCACGCCATCTTCGTGGCCAGGACCCTGGACCCGGGTATCCAGCGCAACCAGTCGGCGCTGCTGACCAAGCCCGTCGTGGGCAGCATGGTCCGCTGACCGCCCCCGGGCCGGGCGGCGGGGTGTACCGCCGCCCGGCGGGGTGGGGTCAGCGGCCGGTGCAGGTGACGGTGGGCAGGGTGTTGGTGCCGTTCGTGCTGGCGAGGAAGCCGAACGTGGTGGTGCCCTCCGGCGCGATCGTGCCGTTGTACGGGGCGTTGGTGACCGTCACCGACGCCCCGTTCGTGCTCGCCGTGCCGCCCCAGATCTGCGTGATCCGCTGACCGTTGGGCCAGGTCCAGTTCGCCGTCCAGCCGCCGTACGTCCGGCTGCTGTGGTTCATGATCATCACTTCGCCCTGGAATCCGCCGTTCCAGGAGCTGGCCACCTTGTAGACGGCCATGCAGTCATCGCCGTGCGGCGGCGGCGTGGTCGGGCCCGGCGGCGGGGTGGTCGGGCCCGGCGGGGGAGTGGTCGGGCCCGGCGGCGGGGTCGAGCCACCGCCGATGCCGGTCACCTCGCCGTTGCCCCCGTCGAAGGTGACGTCCGAGCAGCCGAAGAAGTTCTCCTGGCTGTCGGAACGGACCCAGCGGGAGTAGATGATGTGCCGGCCGGACTTGTTCGTCGGCAGGTTGCCGCTGAAGTAGTAGTGCCCCTCGTTGGTGCCGACAGCGCCGCGCTGCGGCGGGTTGGTCACCGTGAGGAACGGTTGCTCCTCCAGGTCGCTCCAGGCCAGCGGGCGGTTCGGGCTCCAGCTGTTCTTCGTCACGTAGAAGTAGAAGGTGCCCGGGTGGTGGGCCCAGTTGCTGTACTTGAACTCCATCCGGGCGCCGGCCGTGAGATGGGTCAGCGGCCAGTCGGTGCGGGCCAGGTCGTAGCCGGCGAATCCGGGGTTGCCGCCACTGCACAGTTTGCCGTCGGGGATGTAGCCGACGGTGCGCCCGCCGGCGTCCGAACGCAGCACGCTGAACCAGTTGTAGAGGGAGTTGGGGCCGCTCTGCGCCACGGCCGCCGTGCAGGCCGGGTTGTTCGGTCTGATCTCTCCGGTGCCGGTCAGGCCGTCCTTCCAACACAGGAAGGTACGGCTGCCGGGGGTCATCGCCGCGCCGTGCGCGGCGGCCGGCTCGGCCTGGCTGACCAGGGCAACGGTGCCCAGAGCGACGGTGGCTACCGCGGTGAGCAACGCGGCGGTACGGGAACGGAGCACGAGGTTCTCCTGATCCGCGGAGCAGGCGTGGTCGCCGGCCCCGCTGTGCGGGGGATGCGTCGATCGCGGCGTCGTGACCGGCGGCCCGAATGTCGGCAGGGCCCGGACGGTCGCGCGCCGCCACGGTCCGCCGCCCGCGGACCGGTGCCTCTCGCGTCGCTCCAGCTCGTCCCGGTGGTGCGACAGCCCCGCACCAATCCGGTACCGGTAATCCCAGCACGCCCGGACGAGACACGCAATAGGTGGCCCTCGATATATCAAGACGACGCTTCGCCACCCGGTGAGATGGGCACCTGTGCCAGCCTGGAACCGGGCGACGGGATGCTGGGAGGCGATGTGGGGTACGTGGTGGTGCTGGGTGAGGCGTTGGTGGACCTGCTCGACGCCGAGTGCGACGGTCGGCCCGTCTTCCGGCAGGAGATCGGCGGCGGCCCGCTCAACGTCGCCGTCGGGGTGTCCCGGCTGGGCGGCGACGCGCAGTTCGTCGGTTCCCTCGGCGACGACGTGCTCGCCGGCCGGATCCGGTCCTTCCTCGACGCCGCCGGGGTGGGGCTGGCCGGGGCGGTCACCGTGCCGGCCCCGACCGCGCTCGCGGTGACCAGCCACGCCGAGGCCGAGCCCGACTTCCGCTTCTACGGCGAGCCGCCGTCGTACGGCCTGCTCACCGCCGACGACCTGGACGTCGCGCTGGTGCAGGGCGCGGACGTGCTCTCCTGCGGTTCGATCGCCCTGCTCTGCCCGCCGGTGCTCGCGGCCGCCCGCCGTGCCTGGTCGCTCACCACCGGCCTGCGGGTCTTCGACCCGAACGTGCGGCCCCGGCTGGTGGACGGGCCGGCCGCTCTGGCCGAGCTGCGCCAGGTGGTGGCCGAGTTCGCCGCCGGGGCGCACCTGGTCAAGCTGAGCGCGGCCGACGCCGAGCTGCTCTATCCCGGTGAGCCAATCGAGGGGGTCGCCGCATACCTGCGGGAGTTGGGAACCGGGACCGTCGTGGTCACCCTCGGTGCCGACGGTGCGGTGGTCGCCCCCGCCGGGGCGGATCCGGTACGCGTGCCCGCGCCGAAGGTGCGCGCGGTCGACGCCACCGGGGCCGGCGACTCGGTGATGGCGGCGCTCGTGGCGGACCTGCTCGTCGACGGCGAGCCGGCCGTCGCCGTCGACTGGCACCGGCGGGTGGCGTTCGCGCTTCGGGTGGCCGGGGTGGTCTGCGAGTCCCCGGGCGGTGCGGTGTCGATGCCCACCCGGGCCGAGGTGCTGCGCCGCTTCGCCGGCTGAGGCCGACGAACCCGACGGTGCTCACCCTGGCCCGCCCCCGGGCTCAGGCGGTGCCGTCGAGTTCGGCGAAACCGCGACGGGCGGCGATCAGGCCGGGGCGGGCGCCGAAGGGCGCCTCGGCGGCGACCCGCTCCGGTGGTGCCCCGCCGGTGTGCGCGGCGCGGATCAGCCAGGCTAGGTCGGCGAGCTGCTGGTGCTGGGCCCGGACGAAGCCGACGTCGACCACCTCGCCGTGCCCGGGCACGACCACGGTCGCGGGCGTGGTGAGCCGCAGCAGGTCGGCGACCGCGTCCGGCCACTGCAAGGGGTACGAGTCCTCGAAGGCGGGTGGGCCGCCCTGCTCGACGAGATCCCCGGCGATCAGCACGTCGGCGTCGGGCACGTGCACCAGCAGATCGGCGTCGGTGTGCCCGCGCCCCGGATGGCGCAGCAGCACCCGCCGGCCACCGATGTCGAGCACCTCCTCGGTGTGCACCGGGTGGGTCGGAGCCAGCACATCGGTACCGGCCACCTCCTCGGCGAACCCGGGCCGCTTCCCGTGCAGTTCCGCGTACGCCTCGCGGCGCAGCCGCTCCGGCGCCTCGCGCAGTGCGGTGGCGGCCAGCACGTGCGCGTATACCGGGCGAGGTGGGTCGCCGGCCAGCGTGGCGTTGCCGAAGCAGTGGTCGAAGTGGTGGTGGGTGTTGACCAGCGTCCACGGATGGCCGGTGACCGCCCGCGCCGCCGCCGCCAGCTCGGCGGCCTGCCCGGCGGTGGAGAGGGTGTCCACCAGCAGGGCCTCGCCGTCCCCGACGACCAGGGTGACGTTGACGTCGAGCAGCGGCTCGCGCAGCACGTGGACCCGGTCGGCGACCTCGGTGAACCGGAGGCTCACCGGATCCGCGCCGCTCGCTCGACGAAGCGTTGCCGGTCGACCAGCACCCGCTCCACCCGACCTTCCGCGACCGTCTCGTCGCCGTCGGTGACGGTCACCTCGAAGATCAGCCGTCGGCCGTCGACCTCGCCCAGCCGAGCCTGCGCCACCACCGTGCGCCCGACCGGCGTCGCCGCCCGGTGTTCCAACTCGATCCGGCTTCCCACCGTGGTCCGCCCCGGTGGCATCCGGATGGCGGTGGCCGCGACGGTGGCCGCCTCGGCCAGGGCCAGCACCCGGGGCGTGCCGAGCACCGGTACGTCGCCGGAGCCCACCGACTGGGCCGTGTCGGCGTCGGTGACGGTCAGTTCCACCCGGGCGGTCAGTCCCGGCGAAAAGGGCGACTCCGGCTGCTCCTGCATGGGGGCGAGCCTAGTCCAGCCGGCCGCCGCCGCTAACCTTGTCCGCGATGGCCGTCGTGACTGATTCCCCGCCCCCCACCCCGACCGGACCCCCAGCG